>JANOEG010000250.1:0-13327 GCA_031413095.1 Burkholderiales bacterium
TGAAGCGACGATCAGCGCGCCCAGGCCGACGCCGACGAGCAACAGCAGCGACCACAGGCCGAGCACCAGGCCGAATGTGAGGCAGTAGCCGCGCGCGAAACCGTGCTGCATGCCGGCCGTCATGGCGGCGACGGCGCCGGCGCCGGGCGAGATGCTGATGGCCCAGGAAGCCGCGAAGAAGGTGAGCCAGGTTGTCCATTCCATGGCCCGTGTTGTAGCACTGACAATGGACGCATGGCGAAAGAAGCGAAGACCGTTTTCACCTGCAACGAATGCGGCGGCAGCAACCCGAAATGGCTCGGCAAATGTCCTCATTGCGGCGCCTGGAACTCGCTCGAAGAAACGGCGGGTGAGACCAGCGGCGGCAAGCAGCACCGCTTTCAGTCGCTGGCCAAGAGCGCTCCGGTGACAACGCTGGCCGAGATCGACGCCGCCGACGTGGCGCGCACGCCCACCGGCCAGGAAGAGCTGGACCGCGTGCTCGGCGGCGGCATCGTGCCCGGTGGCGTGACCCTGATCGGCGGCGACCCGGGCATCGGCAAGAGCACGCTGCTGCTGCAAGCGGCCGACACGCTGTCCAAGCAGATGAAAGTGCTCTACGTCAGCGGCGAAGAAAGCGGCGCGCAGGTGGCGCTGCGCGCGCGTCGCCTAGGCCTCGATGGCTCACGGGTGCGCGTGATGGCTGAGATTCAACTCGAACGCATCATCGCCACGCTCGATGTGGAAGCACCGGCGTTTTGCGTCATCGACTCGATCCAGACGCTGTACTCCGACGCGCTGACTTCTGCCCCTGGGTCGGTGGCGCAGGTGCGCGAATGCGCGGCGCACCTGACGCGCACCGCCAAGGCGCGCGGCATCGCCTTCGTGCTCGTTGGCCACGTCACCAAAGACGGCTCGTTGGCCGGCCCGCGCGTGCTGGAGCACATCGTCGACACGGTGCTGTACTTCGAAGGCGACACGCACTCGAGCTTTCGCCTCGTGCGTGCGATCAAGAACCGCTTCGGCGCGGTCAACGAGATCGGCGTTTTTGCGAAGACCGAGCGCGGCCTGAAAGGCGTCAGCAACCCGAGCGCGATCTTCCTGTCCACGCATGGCGCGCCGGTGCCGGGCTCGTGCGTGCTGGTCACGCTGGAAGGCACGCGGCCGCTGCTGGTTGAAGTGCAGGCGCTGGTCGACAGCGGCGGCCCCAGCCCTCGGCGCTTGTCGGTCGGCCTCGACCGCGACCGCTTGGCGATGCTGCTAGCGGTGCTGCACCGCCATGCTGGTGTGGCCTGTCTCGATCAGGACGTGTTCGTCAACGCCGTCGGCGGCGTGCGCATCACCGAGCCGGCGGCCGACCTGGCGGTGATGCTGGCCATTCAGGGCAGCCTGCGCGGCAAGGCGCTGCCACGCGGCTTCATCGCCTTCGGCGAAGTCGGCCTGGCGGGCGAAGTGCGGCCGGCGCCGCGCGGTCAGGAGCGCTTGAAGGAAGCTGCCAAGCTCGGTTTCTCGATTGCGCTCGTGCCGAAGGCGAACGCGCCGAAGAAGCCGATCGAAGGCTTGACGGTGCATCCGGTCGAGCGCGTCGAGCAGGCCATCGACATCGTGCGCGGGCTGTAGGTGATGAAAATAACGCCCAGCATCGGTGGCGCCCTCGCCGTTGCGGCCTTGGTGGCCGGCTACTGGAGCTACGGCTGGCGCGGCCTCGTGCTGGCGCTGACCGTGATCGCCTTCTGGCTGCTGCTGCAGTTCAGCCGCACGCTGCGCGTGCTGCGCACCGCCGCGCAGTCGCCGCTGGGCCATGTCGACAACGCGGTCATGTTCAACGCCAGGCTGAGCGCCGGCCTGCGACTGCCGGAAGTGATCGCCATGACGCGCAGCCTGGGTCGCAAGGCCGGCGACCCAGCCGAGGGAGGACGCGAGGTCTTCGTCTGGCGTGACAGCGGCGGCGATGAGGTCGAGCTGACTTTCGTCAACGGCCGCTGCAGCCAGTGGTTTTTGCGGCGCAACGGCGCCGCCGCCCTCACGGCCGGCGGCGGCGAGTCGCCATGAAGCCGACGGCGGCCAGCCCCGCCAGCATCAGCAGGTTGGTGTGCGGCTCGGGGATGGCGGGCAAGGGCTGCGTGCCATAGATCGAGGCGCTCGACAGGCCGTTGCCGACGCCGTTGGGGCGGGCGGTTGCGTCCAGGATCGCGAAGTCGAACGAGTCGCTGGGCGCACCGGTGCCGTCGAAGGCGAGCAGGCTGAAAGATTTGCCCGGCCCGAGCGACAGCCCGAACGGACGGTTCTCCTCGATGTCGAGGGTGAAACTCTCGCCAAAATCCTGTGGCGCTGTGTGGGACGCAGCGCTGGCGCAGTCGGACCAGCTCGAGGGAACGTCCGACACAGCACACGCTCCTGCGTCTGATCCCGCGGCGGCCTGTGTCGCAAAGGCCATGCAAACCACCGCGGCATTCAAACCAGCCTTGAAGCAGCCTTGCGTACTCATGTCACTTTTCAGAAAGGGACCGTGCGCTCGGGGCACGGCAGCAGCGATTGCAGTTTGACTCTGACCTCAGGATTGTTCGAGCCCCGTTACTTATGAGCAATCCGGCAGCGACCCCCGTTCTGGGGGATCAGCCTCTCGGCGGCCACCGCAGGTGCTGATTGCCGACGTGATGCGGCATTCGCCCACCGCAGTTCCGAAGCCTAGAATTCCAGGTTTTCACCCTCTAGAGTGGCCCCATGTCGATGCACGACCGTGACGGAAAAATCTGGATGGACGGCCACATGGTCGAGTGGCGCGACGCCAAGATCCACGTGCTCTCTCACACGCTGCATTACGGCTGCGGCGCTTTTGAAGGAGTGCGTGCTTACGACGCAGTGGGCGGCAGCGCCATCTTCCGCTTGCGCGAACACACCGAGCGCCTGTTCAACAGCGCCAAGATCCTGCGCATGAAGATCCCGTTCACGATGGAGCAGATCATGGAGGCGACGCGCGAGGTGGTGCGCGCTAACGCCCTGCGCAGCTGTTACATCAGGCCGCTGACCTGGATCGGCTCAGAGAAGCTAGGGGTGTCACCGAAAGGCAACACCATCCACATCATGGTCGCTGCCTGGCCCTGGGGCGCCTACCTCGGCGAGGAGGGTTTGAAGCGCGGCATCCGGGTCAAGACGTCCAGCTACACACGGCATCACGTCAACATCACGATGACGCAGGCCAAGGCGGTCTCGAACTACACCAACTCGATCCTCGCCAACATGGAGGCGCTGGACGACGGCTACGACGAAGCGCTGCTGCTCGATGCCAGCGGCTTTGTCAGCGAAGGCGCGGGCGAGAACCTGTTCGTCATCAAGAAGGGTGTGGTTTACACGCCAGACCTTTCAGCCGGGGCTTTGAACGGCATCACCCGCGACACCATCTTCGCCATCTGCGCCGACCTCGGCTTGAAGCTGGTCGAAAAGCGCCTGACGCGCGACGAGGTCTACATCTGCGACGAAGCCTTCTTCACCGGCACTGCCGCCGAGGTGACGCCGATCCGCGAGCTTGACCGCATCGAGCTCGGCGCCGGCTCACGCGGGCCCATCACCGAGAAAATCCAGAGCGCCTTCTTCGACATCGTCAACGGCCGCAATCCGAAGTACGTCGAGTGGCTCGACCGGGTATGAGCACGCAGGGCCGCCCCAAGTGCTCATGCTCCCGCTCGGCGGGACCGGCCGAAGGCCGTAGGGTGCATCAATGAGCATCGTCACCGAGACCAAAGGCACGGTACAAATCGGCCAGTCTGACCTGCACGGTGACCGTGCTGTGTTCTGCCCGAATCCGAAGATGCCGCTGTGGAGCACCCATCCGCGCGTCTTCATCGACGTGCGGACGACCGGCCAGGGGCAATGCCCATACTGCGGCACGCGTTACCAACTTGCCGCGGGCGCGGCACGCAGCGGCGGCCACTGACACATCGTCCTCCTCCATGAGTCGCGACGCCACGGAATGGGTTGCGCTGTCGCGCCAGGCGCTGGTGCACCAGGTCACGCACGGTGATGCGGCGCATGCGCTGTCGCTGCTGCGGCGCCATCTGGCCGAGAAGCGTCGCCATGCCAGCATCGCCTGGCTTGCCGACCGCAAGCTGATCTGGGTCGACGGCGTGGCGCCACAGCCCAGCGCCGCCCTCGTTGCCGTGTTGGAAGGCGCGCCTGCTCAGTCCGCCGACGGCTGCTGGTGGCTGCCGCTGGATCACCTCTCGGCGCGCGTTGGCGTGCTCTGCCTCGCAGCCGCAGACGACGACACGCTGATGGCGTTTGAGCCGCTGTGCGAGGCCGCCGCCGCGCTCGCTGCTGTCTGCGCTCGGCCGCAGCGCCTGACGAACGATGACGGACCCTTGCTGCGCACGGCACTGCGCGGCGCCGGCACCTTTGTCTGGGAGTGGCACCCGGGCACCGACGAGTTGGCCGACATCGACGAGGGCTTCGAGATGCTCGGCTATCCGCGGGACCATTTCGCGCCGACACAAGACAACTGGAATCTGCTGATCCATCCCGACGACCTGGACGACAACCACGCCGCCTACCTGCGCCATGAACGCGGTGAAACCGGCCAGTACGAACACATCTACCGCGCGCGGGGCGCCGACGACCGTTGGCATTGGCTGCATGAGCGCGGCCGCATCGTCGAGCGCGCGCTCGACGGATCGCCGCGGCGCATGCTCGGCACGCAGACCGACATCACGTCGCAGCGCGATCTCGAGACGCGGGCCTCGGCAGACCGCGAGCGGCTGGCGCTGATCGCGCGCCATGTGCCCGGCGTGCTGTACCAGTTCATGCAAAGCGCCGACGGGCAGCTGGGTTGGTTCTCCTACGTCAGCGAGCGCTGCGAAGCCGTCTTTGGCGTCGCCCCCGGCGAGCTGACGAGCGATGCCAGCGCCGTGCTGCGGCGCGTGCACCCGCAGTGGCGCGATCGCCTGCGCAGCAGCCTCGCCGCGACGGCCGTGCACGGCGGGCAATGGCGCATGGAGTTTCCGATCCGGCGCCGCGATGGCGCCGACCGCTGGCTGCTCGGCACGGCCTCACCGCAACGCCTGGATCAACCGGGCGAGCAAGGCGGCACGGCGTGGTTCGGCTACATCGCTGATGTCACCGATCTGCGCGAGCTCGAAGCCGCTTCGCGCGACAAGGCGGCGGCCGAAGCGGCCAGCCGCGCCAAGACCGAGTTCCTGTCGCGCATGAGCCACGAGCTGCGCACGCCGCTCAATGCCGTGCTCGGCTTTTCGCAACTGCTCGAGATTTCGCAAACGCCGCCGCTGGCCGACGCCCACCGCCGGCCGGTGCAGCTGATACGCGAAGCCGGAGACCATCTGCTGACGATGATCGGCGATCTGCTCGACCTGACACGCATCGAGTCGGGCCATCTGCGTCTGCAGATCGACAGCGTGCCGCTGACGCCGCTGGCCGACGAGTGCGTGGCCTTGCTGCAGGCGCAGGCGGCCAGTGCGCAGGTTCGCGTGGTCGGCGCGCCGGCCGCGGGCGTGGCCGTGCAGGCCGACCGCACGCGCTTGAAGCAGGTCCTGCTCAACCTGCTGTCCAACGGCGTCAAGTACAACCGCGCCGGCGGTGCCGTGACACTGCGCGCGCGCAGCGACGGCGCGCACGCGGTGATCGAGGTCTCCGACACCGGCGTCGGCATCGCGGCCGAGCATCTGGCCCGCGTCTTCGAACCCTTCCAGCGCGGCGCGCACGGCCAGTCGTCGATCGAAGGCACGGGCATCGGCCTGGCCGTGTCCAAATCGCTGGTCGAGTTGATGGGTGGATCAATCGACGTGCAGAGCGCGCCGGGCAAAGGCTCGCTGTTCACCGTGCGCCTTCCGTCCGTTGACCACCCCCGGAGCGGCTGACGCCGCACCCCCTCAAGGGGGCCGAGGCCCGCGGTTCCAAGCTGACCTGCGTCTGCTTGGACGGGCCGAGGAATGGCCGCGTCTCGCGGCCATGCGGCCTGCAAGGCCCCAGCGGACCGGCAAAGCCGGATCCGCAGCGGTTGCGTGGAGAGGCAGTGCTCCTGGTGTCGAATGCCGTTGCTCACTTAGCAGGCTGCGCTGAGACACCTCGTCTCTACAATCGTGCGCATGCCGCAAGCCAAAGCCCGTTCCGCCGCCCTGATGGCGTCGGTGGAGGACATCGAGGCGCAGTTTTATGAAGCTCTGCAGCGTGGTGACATCGAGCGCCTGATGGCCGTGTGGTCTGACGTTGACGAAGTGGCCTGCGTGCACCCCGGCGGCCCGCGCGTCATCGGCCACAGCGCGGTGCGCGCATCGTTCGACGCTATCTTCGCCAACGGGCCGATTCCCGTGCGGCCGCAGCACGTGCGTCGCGTCGAAAACGCCAGTTGCTCGGTGCATCACGTGCTGGAGCGCGTCGACATCACCACGGCCGAAGGCGCGCAGACGGCATGGGTGCTGTCGACCAACGTCTTCCTCAAGACCCCGCAGGGGTGGCGGCTGGTGCTGCACCACGCCAGCCCCGGCTCGCCGCGCGAAGCGCAGGAGATCGTGGCCGACGCGCCATCGACGCTGCATTGATGTTGGCGTCTCATACGGCGCCGTGGTGGCTGCCCGGCGGCCATGCGCAGACCATCTGGCCGGCGCTCGTATCGCGCCAGTTCTCGGGGCCGATGCCGCACTACGTACGCGAGCGCTGGGACACGCCGGACGGCGACTTCATCGACGTCGACATCCAGCGCGTGGCCAACGCCGATGCGCGCTGGCTGGTGATGTTCCATGGTCTCGAAGGCTCGTCGCGCAGCCAGTACGCGGAAGGCTTCGCGCGCGAGGCGGCCGCGGCAGGGCTGCACTTCGCGGTGCCGCACTTTCGGGGCTGCTCGGGCGAGCTCAACCGCGCACCACGGGCCTACCACTCGGGCGACTTCGAAGAGATCGGCTGGATCCTCGAGCGCCTGCGCGCGCGCAGCGCCACGCCGCTGCTGGTGGCTGGCATCTCACTGGGCGGCAATGCGCTGCTGCGCTGGGCCGAGGAAGCCGCGCACAGCGCCGCGCGCACCGCGCACGCCGTCGCCGCCGTCTGCTCGCCGATCGACCTGGCAGCGGGCGGCCATGCCATCGGCCGCGGCTTCAGCCGCCTGACGTACACGCGCATGTTCCTGCGCTCGATGAAGCCGCGCGCACTGGCCAAGCTCGAACAGCACCCGGGGCTGTTCGATCGCGACCGCCTGCTCGCCGCACGCGACCTCTACGAGTTCGACAACCTCTTCACCGCGCCGCTGCACGGCTTTGTCGACACCGAGGACTACTGGGCACGGGCCTCCGCGAAACCGCACCTGCACACGATCCGTATCCCGGCGCTGGTGCTCAACGCGCGCAACGATCCGTTCGTGCCCGCGGTGTCGTTGCCTCGGCAAAGCGACGTCGGCACGCATGTGACGCTCTGGCAACCGGCGCACGGCGGCCACGTGGGCTTTGCCAGCGGCGCGTGGCCAGGTCATGTACAAACCATGCCGAACGCTGTTCTTGCCTGGTTGCTCGGAGCTGCATGACATGGACGCCATCGTCAAAGCCGCGCTGAAGAAGTGGCCCAACGTGCCGGCCTGCTACGGCTGGCTGGCGCTCGACGCGCGCGGCGACTGGTACATGCGCGACGACCGCGTGCAGGCTGCGGGTCCGTTCCCGCGCATCAAGGGCAGCCGCATCGAGCACGACAAGCTGATCGACTTCATCGAGCGCAACTACGAGCGAGACCCGGCAAGCAACGCCTGGTTTTTTCAGAACGGCCCGCAGCGCGTGTACGTCGAGCTCGAAGCAGCGCCGTGGGTGTGGCGCGTCGGGCCTGACTTTGCATTGACCACACACACCGGCCTGGACGCCACGGCGGGCAACGCCTGGCTCGATGAACAAGGGCGCCTGTTCATCGACAGCGCCATCGGCTTCGGGCTGGTGCACACGCAAGACATGCATGAAGCCGCGCGCGCGGTCGAGGCCGGGGTGTGGCAGCCGCAAGCGCTGCACTTCGAAGCCATGGCCGCGCGCTTCGGCCATCTGCTGAGCCCGCAGGCCGCAGCGGTCGCTACTTGACGCTGGCCAGCATGTAGGCGACGACGGCCTTGATCTCGGCGTCGCTCGCGGCGGCCGCGCCGCCCTTGGGCGGCATCGCGCCCTTGCCCTTGATGACGCTGGCCGTCAGACCATCGACACCCGCAGCCAGACGAGGCGCCCAAGCCGCCTTGTCGCCGAGCTTCGGCGCATTGGCCACGCCCGCGATGTGGCAGACCGCGCAGACGCTGGTGTACAGCGCCGGCACCGCATCGGCCTTGGCAGCAACGACCGGTGCTGCAGCCGCGGCGACGGCCGCGGTCACTGCTGTCGCAGCGGGCACAGGCGCGGCGGGCATCGGCGTTGCAGCCACTGCCGGTGCGGCCGGCTCGGCCGTGGCGGCGGCAGCAGGCGCAACGAGCTTCGGCTCGGGCAGGTTGCCGCCAGACTGGTTGGCCATGTGCACCACTGCGCGGCCAATTTCGTAGTCGCTGAAGTCGCCGCCGCCCTGTGCGCCCATCGCGCCCTTGCCCTTGAGCGCGGACGTCAGCAGCGCCTCGTAGCCGGTCTTCAGGCGCGGCGCCCAGGCCGCGGCGTCGCCGAGCTTGGGTGCATTGGCGACACCGGCCGCGTGGCAGGCCGCGCACTGCGCTGCATAGACCGCACTGCCGGCCTTCATCGACGCCGGGTCTGAAACATCCTTGATCTCGACCGCACCAATCTTTTGCAGCCGCGCGGCCACTGCTTGCGCGCTCATCGCATCGCTGCCGGCGGCCGGCTTGTTCTGCGAGGTGACGTAATTGGCCAGCAGGACGATCAACAGGATCGGCACGATGAACGACAGCGCCACGGCCCAGATGAGCTGCTTCGGTGTCTTGATGGGCCCCTCGTGTGGCAGGTCTTGATCGTCGTGGTGAGCGTTGCTCATGCCATCCTCATGCTGATGTTTCGTCGATGTTTCGCTGAAGGCGCCGCAAAAAACATTGCGTGCACGGGGCACGCAAGGGCCGCGAATTATAGCTACGCGCCTTTGGCCGAAGGTGCGGCCGCTAGAATGCCGCTCCTCGCGCCCGTAGCTCAGTGGATAGAGTATTGGCCTCCGAAGCCAAGGGTCGCTGGTTCGATCCCAGCCGGGCGCGCCACGCTGGGCCAGTGATCCGGGAGACGCGTCAAGCGCCGGCGCGAACCGCCACAGGTCGACGCGCGTCGTGACGGATGACCGGGCGCGGTTCGGCGTACCACGTGCGCTGCCCTGGCGTGGCAGCGGCGAGAAAATTCTCGAAAGCGCCATCGAAAGCATCGGCCTGCGCAAAATGCGGCAGAGCACCGGTGTCGAACGGCGTGCGCACAACGCGGTGCGAGGCCAACGCCAAGCCGCCGCCGGTCCGTGTCGGACACGCGCTGAAATCGTTGAAGCCGCCGTGCTGGCCGTGCGCCACCCAGACCGGCACGGGTAGTTGCCGGTAGCGCTCGATGATGCCGCGTGTGAACAGCGCGCCGGCCACGAAGTCGAGCGGCGCATGACGCGCGCCTGGCACCTGCGCTGTCAGCAGACCCTGTTCGAGCAATCGCGGATCGAAGCCGCCGCCGCCCCAGGTTCTCGACAAGAACCAGCGCATCGAGGCTCGCGTGGTCAAGGCGGCGAAAAGGGCCTTGCCGACGGTCGGGCTGCGCAGGATGACGCGAAGCGCGTGCAGCGCGCGCGTGCGGCCGCCTTCGTAGTGCTCGTCGGCGCGCTCTTCTTCCATCCCGGTCGGGCTGATCAGGCTGAGCGTGCGTACCGCCTGCGGGTTGCGCAGCACGGCCTGCGCGGCGAACTCGCAGCCCACCGACAGCGCCATCAGGTCCACCGGCCCTGGCGCGATGTGCGCCTGCGTCCAGGCGATGGCCGCGGCGATCGCCTCCTGCATCATCTCCGGGCTGTAGCCGATGTCGGGGCGGTCGGCGGCGCCGAAGCCGGGCAGGTCGATCGCGACCACCGGACGCCGCCGCGCCTGACGTTCGAAGATGGGCAGCATCTCGATCGCGCTGGCGGCTGCGTTGGCGCTGTGGATCAGCAGCAGCGGCGTGCTGCTGCCCGGCAGCACACGGCCACCGCCCGCGGTGTTGACATACAGCCCCGCGCGCACGTTGGCTCGCGTCGTCAGCAGATCCTTGTCGGCCGCCAAGGGCGCCCAGACGCGCTCGCCGGTGTCCAGGTCACGCTCATTGACCAAAGTGCGGCTATTCATGAGGGAGGGCTCCTGGGGGACGACATGCGCAGGGTCACAGTGCCGGCGCATCGCCGACGCGCTCGGGTTGACGGCCGGCGGCCAGCGCTGCCATGAAGGCCTTGTCGGCCGACGCGGCATCGCCGGTCTCGGCCGGCTCGCCTTGAGCGAGCAGCCGAAACGCCTTGCCGTGGTGCCAGGCCTCATCGATGAAGGTCAGCACGGCATCGTTGCCTGCCAACGTGCGCCGGGCCTTGGTGCCCGAGGGCAGCACGACGCCGTCCCACAGGCACGACGGCATCGCTTCGAACGTTGTTTCAACAGCCAACAACTCACCGCCAGCCGCCGTCACGCTGCCGAGTTTGCCGCCGATCAATCGTGGCACGGCGTGGGCGGCCAGCAAGGCCGCGTGCAGCCGCAGCAGCGGTACGGCATCGACGCCATCGGCAACGATCAGGGCCACGCGCAGCGCGGTCACCGAGCCGCCGCCGGGGCGGGCCTCGAGCGACAACGCCGGCGAACGTGTCACCTCGGGCGTCACCTCAACGTCCGTTGCCTTCGACATGGCCGCGGGCACGGCGATGCCCAGGCCATCGGCCACTGATGCGGCCAGCTTCGCATCGACGTTGACCAGCATCGAGACCACGCGCTCGCGGATCGCGGGAGTCTGCACGCGTGTCAGCTCGAAACGGAACGCGCCGATGATGTGTTGCTGCTCCACCGCCGACTGGCTGTTCCAGAACAGTTGGGCTTGTGCGTAGTGCTCGGCAAACTTCTGTGGCTTGCCGCGCAGCTTGTCGCCGGCCACCGGCTGAGGGAAGTTGATGAAACCTTGCGGCCCGGCCTGGAATGGACAGCCGCCGCCGAGTGAGTTCGGCTCGTAGGCGACGCGGCCGCGAGGCACGGCGCGGCGGTGCATGCCGTCGCGGCTGTTGTTGTGCACCTCGGCGCGCGGTGCGTTGATCGGCAGCTCGTGAAAGTTCGGCCCGCCGAGGCGGCTCAGTTGCGTGTCGAGGTATGAGTGGTGGCGGCCGGCGAGCAGCGGGTCGTTGCTGAAGTCGATGCCGGGGATGACGTTGGCGGTGCAGAAGGCCACCTGCTCGGTCTCGGCAAAGAAGTTGTCCGGGTTGCGGTTGAGCACCATGCGGCCGACGGTGTGCACCGGCACCAGCTCTTCGGGCACGAGCTTGGTGGCGTCGAGCACGTCGAACGAAAACGCTTCGGCCTGGGCTTCGGTGAAGACCTGCAGGCCAAGATCCCACGCCGGATAGGCGCCGGCTTCGATCGCTTCCCAGAGGTCGCGGCGATGGAAGTCGGAATCGGCACCGTTGATCTTGACCGCTTCGTCCCACGACACCGAATGCGTGCCCACCACCGGGTTCCAGTGGAACTTGCAGAACACCGTCGCGCCCTCGGCGTTGACGAGCCGGAAGGTGTGCACGCCGAAGCCCTGCATCGTGCGCAGGCTGCGCGGGATCGCGCGGTCGCTCATGACCCACATCAGCATGTGCGTCGATTCGGGCATCAGCGAGACGAAGTCCCAGAACGTGTCGTGCGCCGAACCGGCCTGCGGCATGCCGTGGTGCGGCTCGGGCTTGACGGCGTGAACGAGGTCGGGGAACTTCATCGCGTCCTGGATGAAGAACACCGGCATGTTGTTGCCGACGATGTCCCAGTTGCCCTGCTCGGTGTAGAACTTGACGGCGAAGCCGCGCACGTCGCGCGCGAGGTCAGCCGAGCCCCTTTCGCCCGCCACCGTGGAAAAGCGAACGAAGACCGGTGTGCGCTTGCCGACAGTGGACAACGGCGCCGCAGCGGTCAGCTTCGTCAGGTCCATCGTGCATTCGAAATAGCCGTGCGCCGCCGAACCGCGCGCATGAACGACACGCTCGGGGATGCGCTCGTGGTCGAACGCCGTGATCTTCTCGCGCAGGATGAAGTCTTCGAGCAGCGTCGGCCCGCGCGCGCCGGCGCGCAACGAATTCTGGTTGTCGGCCACCGGGACGCCCTGATTGGTCGTCAATCCGGCGCCGTCGTTGCGCGTGCGCGCTGCGGCCAGGTCGCTGCTGTCGTCGCCAGCGGTGTTGGACGCAGCGTCGAAGCCACTCCAGCGATTGCCGTCGTTCAGTTCAGTGACGGTGCTGGCGCCATCGATGGGATGCAACGCCGGCAATGGCTGGCCCGCCGCGACCTGTGCCACGCCTTCCGCGTTCAGATGTTCAGCCCGTTTCAAGGCGTTGAACGGGCAGCCTGCGGCTTGCTGCTGACCGTCCGCACGCTGTTGGGCGATGAGTTTGAGATTGGCCTCGCCCACCTCTTCGGGCTTCGGCGTGCCCTGAGCAGGACCGGAAACCGTGGCGGCCAAAGAGCCGGCGGATGCAGGCGCGCTTTTGCCTGCGGGCGAACGTGGAGTGCGGGCCATGTCAGTGGCTATCGCGCTCGGCCGCGGTTGAACAGGTTGACGACAGCCAGCAGGATCACGGCGCCGAGCAGCGACACCGCCATGGCGCCGAGGCTGAACGCGTTCTGGTTGATCGTTGGCAGCCCGACCAGCGGCGAAATCAGCCAGCCGCCGACGAACGCACCGACGATGCCGACGACGACGTTGAGGATGAGCCCTTGCTGCGCGTCCGTGTTCATTACTTTGCTGGCGATCCAGCCGATCAGGCCGCCGATGACGATCCAGGCGATGAAGTTCATGTTTGTTTCTCCGGTAGGTTGAGCGGCATTGATGTCGCACAGCAAGTCTGGGCAACAAGCGATCCGCCCCGTGTAGGACCGGGAGAGTGCGTGTCGTGGGAGATCGGGCTGCTGTCCGACACGACGCGACGGCATATGTGGGCACAGTGGCCGCACACAGCACAAGGAGCCGCCATGACCGCCACCCCCGCCCAAACGAAGCCACCCGGCGTTGCCGAAGCGCCCACGCCGAAACTGCCGCACGAACGTGATCAGAGCGAGGGCGAGGTGGCGACGCAGCCCGATCCGAAGATCGTTCAGGCCAAGCGCGACATCGATGCCGGGCTGGTCGACACCGACATGCGAGCCACGCCAGGCCTCGACGCGGCGCGCCGCGAACAGCTCGTGCCGACGCCGAAGCCGGCGCCAGACAAGGCCGCTTAGCGA
>JANOEG010000251.1:0-13666 GCA_031413095.1 Burkholderiales bacterium
GTCAACGCCTGGAAGGGGTCGGCGAGCAAGAAGAGCTGAAGGCTTTCACAACGGCCGGTTTCTTCGGCAGCGAGTTCGGCCCCATGAACCTGCCCCATCCCGAGGAGGCAGCCCAATCCGTCCGGCCGCCGAAGGGGATGCAGGCCGAGCGCTTTGAAAGCCGCAACCGGATGTTGCAGCGACTCATCGAGCGAGCCGTGCGCGAGATTGACGTTGCGCATCAGCCCGAAAACGAGGGTGAAGCCGCTGGCGACGATGAAGTACAGCGACGCCAGCGTCAGGCTGTTGAGCAGCGTCAGGAAGTACAGGCGCGCGTTATCGAACATCGCCCACAGCGAGAAGACGAGGATCGGCCCGCCGACGAGCAGCCAGACGGCCCATTGCGTGCGCGTCAAGGTCATGACAGCCCCTCGGTCGACGAATACATCGACCGATCCCCCGAGGGGATGCTCGCCGGCTCGGGAGCGGCCCAGCGCTCGGCTCGCCTCACGCCGCGCGCTCCCACGACCGCTGTGACGCAATGGCAGGTGCCTTGGCGAACACGCCGTCCTTCATCACCGCGAGGATGCGTTTCGGGTCGCGCAGGATGGAGAGGTTCGCCAGCGGGTCGCCATCCACCAGCAGCAGGTCGGCCAGATAGCCTTCCTTGACGACGCCGAGTTCGTTCGGCTTCATCATGATCTGCCCGCCGTAGAGCGTGCACGAGCGGATGGCTTCCATCGGCGTCATGCCGAGGTACTTGACGAAGAACTCCAGATCGCGCGCGTTTTGCGTGTGCGGCGTGAACGCAAAACCGTAGTCGCCGCCGGGCAGCACGCGGATGCCGCGCTTGTGCATGCGCGACAGCGATTCAAGCGCCGCGTCCCACTCTTCCTGGTAGCCCATCTGCACCGCCTGCTCGTGCGAGATGCCGAACGCCGACGCTTCGTGCAGCATGGCATAGAGGATCGCGATGCCCGGCACGACGAAGACTTCGTGTTTCACCGCTTCGAGTTGATCGAGCGTTTCTTCGTCGGTGAAGCTGGCGTGGTAGATCAACCGGATGCCGTGGCGCAGCGCCTGTTGCACGCTGGCCTTGCTGCGCGCGTGAACGATGATGCGTTTGCCGCGCATCTTCACTTCCTCGGCGGCGGCGGCGACTTCGGCGTCGGTCATCCACGTCGTGTGTGCGTCTGACGCGGGCGTGAAGTTGTCGCCCGACAAATTGAGCTTGATCGAGTCGACGCCGTACTTCAAGAACATGCGCACCACCTGGCGCATGTGGTCGGCGCTGTTGACGTTGACGCCAAAGCTGAACTCCGGGAACGGCAGGTGAGGCAGCGTCTCGTCGCCGAGGCCTCCCGGCACGGTGATCTCCTGCGACGCAGCGAGGTAGCGCGGACCGGGGATCTGGCCGCTGTTGATGGCGTTGCGCGTCACCACGTCCAGGCGCGGCTTCGCGCACGCGGCGCCGAGGCACGACGTGAAGCCGGCTTGCAGGTAGCGCTTGGCGACCCTGGCGCACCACAGCACATGTTCTTCGAGAGGCATCGCCTGGATGGCGCCCAGCGTGGCGGCGTCGTTCCAGCTGAAATGCGTGTGCGCTTCGGTCATGCCCGGCATCAGTGTCGCGCCGGCGCCGTCGATCACCGTGGCTTCACCCGGTGCGATGGGGGCCGTGGTGCGGCCGACTTGCTTGATGCGGTTGCCGTTGACGAGCACGCTGCCGCTGTAGGGAGCATTCGCACCGCTGCCGTCGAGGATGCGGACATTCGTAAAGAGGGTGTTGCTCATGCCGCCCACCTCGTCGCGTGCTGCTGCTGCCGCATCGGCGGTGCGCGGTGGAACAACCCGTCTTTCATCACCGCAAGAATCCGCTTCTTGTCCTGCAGCACGGTGATATCCGCCAGCGGATCGCCATCGATCAGCAGGATGTCGGCGAGGCAGCCTTCGCGGATATAGCCGATCGACTTGCCCATCTTCATCATCGGCCCGCCCCAGGCGGTGGCCGACAGCAGCGCTTCCATCGTGCTCATGCCGACATGCTTGACGAAGTACTCGAGGTCTTTCGCATTCGTGCCGTGCGGCGTCCACGCAAAGCCGTAGTCGCCGCCGGGCAGGATGCGGATGCCGCGTTTGCGCATTGCGCGCATGCTCTCGATCGCGCATTCCAACTCGTCGTGGTAGCCCATCTTCTTGGCCACCGCGGGCGTGATGCCCCACTCGCTGGCGTGGTGCGAGGTGTTGATCAACCAGGCCAGGCCGGGAGCCACGAAGTGCTCCATCTTGTGCGCCTCGAGCATGTCGAGCGCCTCGGTGTCGGTGTAGCTGCAGTGGTAGATGACTTCGATGCCCTGGCGCACGCACTCCTTAATGCTCCAGGTGCTGCGCGCATGCGCCGCCACGCGCTTGCCCCAGCGCTTGGCTTCATCGACGCAGGCCGCGATCTCGGCCTCGGTGAACTGACTCTGCGACGACGGCATGCCGGTGATCGACTCGCCGGAGAGATTGATCTTCAGCGAATCGACACCGTACTTGCAGAACATGCGCACGCAGCGGCGCATCTCATCGGCGCCGGTGACGATGGCGCCGAACGCGAACTCGTGCTGCGGCAGGTGCGGCAGCGTCGAGTCGCCGAGGCCGCCCGGCACCGTGATCTCCTGGCTGGCGGCCAGGTACCGGGGGCCGATGATCGTGCCGTCGTTGATGGCGTTTCGGATCACCACGTCCAGGCGCGGCTTGGCCGCCGCCGCGCCGACGCAGCTGGTCCAGCCCATGTCGAGGTAGCGCTCGGCGATGCCGACACACCACAGGATGTGCTCCTCCGGCGGCATGCGCTGGATGCTGTCGAGGGAGGGCTGATCGTTCCAGGAAAAGTGCGTGTGCGCCTCGACCATGCCGGGCATCAGGAACGCGCCCGCGCCGTCGATCACCGTGGCGCCCGCAATCGGCGGCGTACGCTGGCCGTAGGCGGTCTTCACGACCCGCGAAATCTTGTTGCCGCTGACCAGCACGTCGCCGGTGTACGGCTGCTCGCCGCCGCCGTCGAAGATGCGTACGTTGGTAAACAGCACGTCGCTCATCGCCTTACCTCACGGACTGGACAAAGTCGTGCAGCGCGCGCTGCGACTCCGCTGCGCGCTCGAACATCGGCCAATGGCCACAGCGGCGGAAGACTTCGACGCGCGCGTTGACCAAGCGCTCGGCTAGGTGGCGCGCGCCGGACAGCGGCGTCACCGGGTCTTCGTCGCCGTTGACGATCAGCACCGGGCAGCGGATCAACTCCAGCCGCGCGCTGGTGGCGCCGGCCAGGGCCTCGCAATTGCGCGCATAGCCTTCTGGGTCTTGCGCGCCGATGGCCTCGCGCACATAGGCCACCGTAACCGGCTGGGTCTGCTTGCTGCTGGCGCTGAGTGAAAAGTCGGACGTGCCTTCGGCAATGTCGAACAGCCCTTGCTCGCGCGCGACCGACGCACGGGCCGTCATCGTGTCGCGCATGCCTTGCGGCGGCTCGGCCAGCGCGCCGAAGAGCGTGAGGCTGCGCACCAGCGCTGGCGTCTGTGCCGCCACATGCTGCGCGATGATCGTGCCGAAGGAATGGCCGACGACATGAGCGCGCGTGATGCCCTGCGATTCGCAGACCCGGCGCACCGCATCGGCATGCGTGGCCACGCTGATCTTGCCGCCGTGTGGCGTCGAGTCGCCGAGGGCGTAGGCCTTGCTTGAGCGTCCTGCGCCGGGCAAGTCCATGCGCGCTAGGCGCGAGCGGGGCAGGGCAGGCAACAGCGGCGTCCACGCATTCAAGCTGCCACCCAGACCGTGGATGAAGACGATGGCCTCGCCTTCGCCGCGCACATCGACGGCCATCCTGTCGATCCACACCAAAGACATCAGTTGGCCTCGAACCGGTTCTCGATCACACCGATGCCGTCGATCTCGACGCGCACCACATCGCCTTGCTTCAACCACTTCGGCGGCTTGAAGCCCATGCCGACGCCGCTCGGTGTGCCGGTCGCGATCACGTCGCCAGGAACCAGCGTGATGCCGCGCGAGCAGGTTTCGATCAGCGTCGGGATGTCGAAGATCATGTCCTGCGTCTTGCCGTCCTGGCGCAATTCGCCGTTGATCCAGCCGCGCACGCGCGTCGCCCGGCCGTCGAGCTCATCGGCGGTGGCGATCCATGGCCCCATCGGACAGAAGGTGTCGAAGCTCTCGCCCAGGTGCCACTGGCCGTGGCGCACCTGCACGTCGCGCGCCGAGACGTCGTTGACGACGGTGTAGCCGAATACATGCTCCATCGCGCGTGATCTGGGGATGTCGCGCCCGCCGCGGCCGATGACCACCGCCAACTCGCACTCGTAGTCGATCTCCTCGCTGACGGCCTTGCCCGGCAGGCGCACCGTGTCGAACGGACCAATCACGGTTTCCGGTACCTTGGAAAACACCATCGGCCACTCCGGCTCCTCGGCCATCTGGTCGCGAAAGACCGAGGTGGCCAGCTCCTCAGCATGCGCACGGTAGTTGCGTCCGATGCAGAACAGGTTGCGCTGCGGGCGCGGCAGCGGTGCGCGCAGCGTGATCGCCGACACCGGCAGGCGCGGCCCCGCTTCGGCTGGCAGCGCCTGCCCAGACACCAGCGAGCGAATCAATTCCAGCGCACCGCGTTCGGCGTCGGCCACAGCCAGCGGCGTGGCCTCCTGGCAGTCGGGCGAGATCAGGCCCACATGGGGCCGCCCACCCCAGCTCCAACTGGCAATGCGCATGCGACGTGTCTCCTGTGGCCCGCTCTGCTGACGGTGATGCCGCTGCGGCGAGATGCTTGCCCGAATTTGAGACTTGCGTCTCAATTCAGAGTGGACGGATGATAGGTGCGGTGCCGTCTTGCCTTCAAGAACTATTCGAACGTCCTTCGCCCGTGAAAACCCTCAATGCCCGCCGCAGCGTGCGCGGTCGACCCCGGCCCACACCACCCCCCGAGGCGCCCGAACGCGGCGTCAAGGCCGCAACATCGCAGCTCCTGCTCGACACGGCCATGGCCATCATTCAGGAGGCGGGGCACATCCCCTCGGTGGCCGAGGTGGCCGTGCGCTCGCGCGTCTCGCGCGCCACCGCCTACCGCTACTTCCCGTCGCGCAGCGCCCTGGTCACCGCCGTGGTGCATACCTCGCTGGGCAGCGTGCGCAGCTTCTCGTCGCGCAAGGTCGATGGTCGGGAGCGCCTTCACGAGCTGTTCAAGGAGACCTTCCCGCGCTTCTCCGAGTTCGAGCCGCAACTGCGCGCTGCTGCACAGTTGTCGCTCGAGCAGTGGGCGCTGGAGCGTGCAGGCCTGCTCGAAGAAGTGCCTTACCGGCGCGGGCACCGCGTGCGCATCCTCGAAGACACGCTGGCACCTGTGGCCAAACGCTTGCCGTCAGCCGTGATGCAGCGCCTGCTGCACGCGTTGTCGGTCGTCTACGGCATCGAGCCCTACACCATCCTCAAGGACATCTGGGGTTTGCCCAATCGCGAGGTCGAGCGCATCGCGTTGTGGATGGCCGATGCGCTGCTCGACGCGGCGTTGCGCGACGCGGCGGCGTTGGCGGCGCCGCGCAAAGCGCCTGCGAGCCGACGCTGAACGGCACGTGTGGCACGAACGCGGCGCTGTCTCCGCTTACGTGTAACCCACAGGCTCGGCGTGGGCCGCGGTGCCTAGAATGGGTTGAACATCCGGGCTGCACCGGCAGGAGACAGGCGACATCATGAAAATCAAAAGCGAGCGCGACTTCTGGTCGGGCCTGATGTTCCTCGTGGTGGGCATTGCCTTCGCGTGGGGCGCGACGACCTATAGCTTCGGCAGTTCGGCTCGGCCCGGTCCCGGCTATTTCCCATTCGGGCTGGGGATCTTGCTGGCCGTGCTCGGCGCGATGGTGCTGTTCAAGGCGCTGACGGTCGAAACCGAAGACGGCGAAAAGATCGGCCACTTCGCGTGGAAGCCTTTGTTCGTGATCCTGGGGTCGGTGGCGCTGTTTGGCGCCATCCTGCCGCGCCTTGGACTGCTGATATCGCTGCCGCTGCTGGTGCTGATATCGAGTTGGGCGAGCGACGAATTCAGCTGGAAGGCCACCGTGATCAATGCGGTTGTGCTGACCGCGATGTCGTGGGTGATCTTCGTCAAGGGCCTGTCCCTCACGATCCCGGTTCTGCCGACCATTGCCGGCTTCGGCGGCTGAGGGCCACATCATGGATCTGCTCAACAACCTGGCCCTCGGTTTTGGCGTCGCCTTCACCTGGATCAACCTGCTCTATGCCTTCGGTGGCGCGCTGCTCGGCACGCTGATCGGCGTGCTGCCGGGCCTTGGGCCGGTGGCGACGATCGCGATGCTGCTGCCCAGCATCTACGCGCTGGACGCCACGCCGGCGCTGATCATGCTGGCCGGCATCTACTACGGCGCGCAGTACGGTGGCAGCACCACTGCGATCCTGATCAACGTGCCCGGCGAGTCGAGTTCGGTGGTGACCGCGATCGACGGCTATGCGATGGCGCGCAAGGGCCGCGCCGGCGCGGCCCTTGCGGCCGCGGGCCTGGGCTCGTTCTTTGCCGGCTGCGTCGGCACCATCGTCATCGCTGCCTTTGCGCCGCCGCTGACCGAGCTGGCCTTCAAGTTCGGCCCGGCCGAGTACTTCTCGCTGATGGTGCTGGGCCTGATCGGCGCGGTCGTGCTCGCGTCGGGCTCGCTGATCAAGGCGATCTCGATGATCCTGCTCGGCCTGCTGCTCGGCCAGATCAACACCGACGTCATCTCCGGCGTGCCGCGCTACAGCTTCGACATCCCGGAGCTCACTGACGGCATCGGCTTCGTCACCATCGCCATGGGCGTGTTCGGTTTCGGCGAAATCATTGCCAACCTCGGCCGCCCGGCTGAGCACCGCGAGGTCTTCACCAAGGACGTGAAGGGCCTCTGGCCGACCAAGCAGGATTTCCAGGACGCCTGGCCGGCGGTGTTGCGCGGCACAGCGCTCGGCTCGATTCTTGGTGTGCTGCCTGGCGGCGGTGCGCTGCTGGCTGCGTTTGCGGCCTATACGGTGGAGAAGAAGGTGCGCGGCCGTCCCGGCGAGGTGCCGTTCGGTCAGGGCAACATCCGCGGTGTGGCCGGCCCCGAGAGCGCCAACAACGCCGGTGCGCAAACCTCCTTCATCCCGATGCTGACACTCGGCATCCCGCCCAACGCGGTGATGGCGCTGATGGTCGGCGCGATGACGATCAAGGGCATCCAGCCCGGACCGCAGGTGATGACGAGCAACCCCGAACTGTTCTGGGGCCTGATCGCCAGCATGTGGGTCGGCAACGCGATGCTGATCATCCTGAACCTGCCGCTGATCGGCATCTGGATCAAACTGCTGACCGTGCCGTACCGCGTGCTCTACCCGGCGATCCTGTCGTTCTGCTGCATCGGCCTGTACACGCTCAACAACAACAACAACTTCGACGTCTACATGGCGGTGCTGTTCGGCGTCGTCGGCTACATCTTCTACAAGCTGCACTGCGAGCCGGCGCCGCTGTTGTTGGGCTTCATCCTCGGACCGATGATGGAAGAGAACTTGCGCCGTGCGCTGCTGCTGTCGCGCGGCGACTGGACGACCTTCATGACACGCGGGCTGTCGGCCGGGTTGCTGCTGGCGGCACTGGCGATGATCGTCATCGTGATGCTGCCGTCGATCAAGAACAAGCGTGCGGAGGCGTTCAAGGACGAGGAAGAGTGAGCACGGCGCGGCGCACCCAGGTTGCCATCATCGGCGCCGGCCCGTCGGGCCTGCTGCTCGGCCAGTTGGTGCACCGCGCCGGCATCGACAACGTCATCCTCGAGCGCCAGAACGGTGAGTACGTGCTGGGCCGCATCCGCGCCGGCGTGTTGGAGCAGACCACGGCCGACCTGCTCGACGAAGCCGGTGTCGGCGCGCGCATGCACGCCGAAGGGCTGGTGCACGACGGCTTCGAACTCTGCTTCGGTGGCGCGCGGCACCGCATCGACCTGGCCGGCCACACCGGCGGCAAGCGCGTCATCGTTTATGGCCAGACCGAGGTCACGCGAGACCTGATGGCGGCGCGCGCTGCCGCCGGGCTGCCGACGGTTTACGACGCCAAGGACGTGGCGCCGCATGGTTTCGACAGCGCCACGCCTTCGGTGACCTACACCCACGACGGTCAGGCGCACGAATTGCGCTGCGACTTCATCGCCGGCTGCGACGGCTACCACGGGCCCTGCCGCGCCGCGGTGCCGCCAGCGGCGCTGTCGATCTTCGAGAAGGTCTATCCTTTCGGCTGGCTCGGTATCCTCGCCGACACGCCGCCGGTGTCGCACGAGTTGATCTACTCGAACCACGAGCGCGGCTTTGCGCTGTGCTCGATGCGTTCGCCGACGCGCACGCGCTACTACGTGCAGTGTTCTCTGCACGACAAGGTCGAAGACTGGAGTGATGACGCCTTCTGGGACGAGTTGCGCCGCCGGCTCGACCCGGCAGCCGCCGAAGCGCTGGTCACCGGGCCGTCGATCGAGAAGAGCATTGCGCCGCTGCGCAGCTTCGTCGCCGAGCCGATGCGTTTCGGCGCGATGTTCCTGGCCGGCGATGCCGCCCACATCGTGCCGCCCACGGGCGCCAAGGGATTGAACCTCGCCGCATCCGATGTGCGCTTTCTCTCGCGCGCGCTGATCGAGTTCTACCGCGACAAGAGCAGCGACGGCATCGACCGCTATTCAGAACGCTGCCTGAGCCGTGTCTGGAAGGCCGAGCGCTTTTCGTGGTGGTTCACGTCCCTCATGCACAAGCTGCCTGAGACCGGTGCCATCGGCCAGCGTTTGCAGCAGGCCGAGCTTGACTATCTGGTGTCGTCGCGCGCCGCCACCACGGCGATGGCAGAGAACTACGTCGGGCTGCCGTTCGCTTCGTGAGCAGCGACGAGTCCTTGCTGCGTGAAGAAGTCTGCCGCGTCGGCAAATCCCTGTTCGAGCGCGGTTATGTGCATGCAACCGCCGGCAACATCAGCGTGCGCCTAGACGATGGTTTTCTGATCACGCCAACCGATGCCTGCCTAGGTTTTCTCGATCCTTCGCGGCTGGCACGTGTCGGTGTCGATGGGGTGCAGACCGACGGCGATCGCGCCAGCAAGACGCTCGCCCTGCATCGGCGCATCTATGCAGCAGCGCCTGATGCGCGGTGCGTGATCCACAGCCACAGCACGCACCTGGTGGCGCTGACGCTGCAAGGGGTGTGGAGCACCGACGACATCGTGCCGCCGATCACGCCGTACTTCGTGATGAAGGTCGGCCATGTGCCGCTGATTCCCTACCACCGGCCGGGCGACCCCGCGGTGGCCGACGCCGTGGCCGAGCGCATCGCGCGCTTCGCAGGTCGCGGCACGCCGCTGCACGCTGTCATGCTCAACCGTCTCGGCCCGAACGTCTGGCACGGCAGCCCGGCCACGGCGATGGCGGTGCTCGAAGAGTTGGAAGAGACGGCGCGGTTGTGGCTGACGTGTTCACCCAAGCCGGTGCCGTTGACCGAAGCGCAGATCGACGACTTGCGCCGTTCTTTTGGCGCAGCTTGGTGACCCGCCATCTTGCTGAGGTGGTGGTTGGCCGTGCGACAGGCGAAGAACAGCCGGTTCGATAGGCCCGAGGGTGGTGCGGCGACCGAGCGATTTCTGGTACTCCAGCATGAGCGCGGGCGTCGCACCGCCCTCTGGCCAAGCGCGATCGACGCAAGAAGCGGCGATTGAACCTCGGCACAACTGACAAGCTCGCAGGCGCCGCGATACAGTGCTGTCGCACGTCATGCCCTTGCCCCGTCCTCTAGCAGCCATTGCCGCCGCCCCCGCGCTCGCGCCGTTGCACGGCCGCACCTTTCGCATGCTGTGGTTCGCCTGGCTGGCCGCGAACCTGACGATGTGGATGAACGACGTTGCGGCGGCGTGGCTCATGACGCAGCTGACGACGAGCCCGGTGATGGTGGCGCTGGTGCAGACGGCCTCGACGCTGCCGGTGTTCCTGCTCGGCCTGCCGAGCGGCGCGCTGGCCGACATCGTCGACCGGCGACGCTACTTTGCGGCGACCCAACTCTGGGTCAGCATCAACGCTCTCGTGCTGGCTGCGCTGTCGCTCGCCGATGCGCTCACGGCCAACCTGTTGCTCGTCCTGACCTTCGTCAATGGGGTCGGCCTGGCGATGCGGTGGCCGGTGTTTGCGGCCATCGTGCCCGAGATCGTCAAACGCGAGCAGCTCTCGCCGGCGATTGCGCTCAACGGCATCGCGATGAACCTGTCTCGCGTCATTGGGCCCGTGCTCGCCGGCGCGATGCTGGCCGTGGTCAACGAAGCGTTTGTGTTTGTCCTCAACGCGCTGCTGGCCGGTGTGGCCTTTGCGCTGATCCTGACCTGGCGCACGCAGCCGAAGACGAGCACATTGCCCGGCGAGCGTTTCATTGGGGCGATGCGGGTCGGCTTCAACTACGCACGGCAATCACCGCGGCTGCGCCTCGTGCTGGTGCGCATCTTCCTGTTCTTCCTGCAATCGACCGCGTTGATGGCGCTGCTGCCGCTGGTGGCGAAGGACATGCACGGCGGTGGCCCCGCCACCTTCACCGTCATGCTCGCCAGCCTGGGCGGCGGTGCGATCTTTGCGGCGCTGTACTTTCCGAGGTGGCGTGCGCGCTGGAGCCGCGATCAGTTCGTGACGGCCGGCACGCTGGCTCATGCGCTGCTGTCGGTGCTGGTCGTCTATGTCCACACGCTGTGGATCGCGCTGCCGGCGATGGCGCTGGTCGGCATGGCCTGGATCTCGGTGGCGAACTCGCTGACCGTTTCGGCGCAAATGGTTTTGCCCGATTGGGTGCGTGCGCGCGGCATGTCGATCTACCAGATGGCGCTGATGGGCGGCGCGGCTGCGGGCTCGCTGTTGTGGGGGCAGGTGGCGAGCTGGACCAATGTGCCGGCATCGGTGGCTGCGGCAGCAGCGGTGGGTGTGGTGATGCTGGTCGTGCTGCGCAAGCGTTCTCTGGAGGCGCATGCTGAACCGGACTTCTCGCCAGCGCCGATCGCCAACCAGCCCGAACCGGCGATCGATGTGGCCAACGATGATGGCCCGGTGATGGTGACGGTGGAGTACCTGATCGATCCCGCGCGCGCTGCCGCCTTTACCGAAGTGATGCAGCGCACGCGCCGCGCGCGCTTGCGCCAGGGCGCGCTGTCGTGGGGCTTGTTCCGCGACGCCGCGCAGCCGGGCCGCTTCCTCGAGTATTTCGTCGACGAAAACTTCATCGAGCACCAGCGCCGGCTCGAACGCTTCACGGCCTTTGATGCCGGACTGCGCGAAGAGCGCCTGGCCTTTCACCTCGGCGAGGTGCCGCTGAAGGTCAAGCGCTACATCGCGCAATCGCTCGACGATGTGGCGGAC
This sequence comes from Burkholderiales bacterium, assembly GCA_031413095.1. Taxonomy (GTDB): domain Bacteria; phylum Pseudomonadota; class Gammaproteobacteria; order Burkholderiales; family Burkholderiaceae_C; genus CADEEN01. The sequence continues at coordinate 11,406 of JANOEG010000251.1, forward strand.
GCTCCGCGCTGAAGCCCGTCACGGAGACGCTTGGCGCCGTGCGCCGAGCAGCTGTGCACGGGTTGACTTCAGCTTACGCATTGACCGCAATCGGTAACTTGATACCGGTAACTTTGGCGCTAGGCTTTGCGCAAAGTTCGTTGTGCAGTTGCAGCGAGCGACGCCGAAGGAGCAGTCATGTCCGGCTTGTCGATCGTCAAACCTCAATGGGGTGCCGTGGTTCTTTTGTGGGGCCTGGCCGCCTGCGGTGGAACCGGCAACACGGACAGCGCGACAGCGCAAGCGCCCGAGACCCCGGTGACTCAGCCCGGCCAAACGGCGCCACCCGCCCCGGCCGCCGCGCCCGCGCCGCCGACCGCGCCGCCGGTGGCGCCTTCGCCGCCAGCACCGGCGCCCCCTGCGCCGACACCGCCTGTACCGTCACCAGCGCCACCGGCCGTCACACCGACGAACTACAGCAACAACCTGGCGATGATCCGCAAGGCAACGACACGCAACACGCTGCAGGACAGCTCGCGGTGGCGCGACGTGCCGATGGCCAGCATCTCGATCAACGATCTGCTGGGCCCACGCGCTGACTATCTGCAGCCCGCGCCAAGCCGCCTTCCGGGCTTCCCCGACGAAGGTCCCGAGCCCGGGTTCCCGGCTCAGGGCGTGGGCACGTTCCGCACCTCGTGCGAGTTCTCGCATTTCGCCTACGACGATCCGCTGATCCACCCCAACAAGCCAGGCGCGGCGCACCTGCACATGTTCTGGGGCAACACCGACGTCAACGCCTACTCGACCTACGACACGCTGCTCAACTCGGGCAGCAGCACCTGCAACGGCATGGAGCTGAACCGCACCGGCTACTGGGCACCGGCGATGTTCGACGGCAAGGGCAACGTGCGCGTGCCCGAACGCATCATCGTCTACTACAAGGGCTACGGGCTGGCCAACGGCGCCTCGCAGGTCTATCCGCCGCGGGCCGCGATGGTGGTCAACGACAAGGTGCATCGCACCGCGGAGGGTGCCGGCGGCGCCGCCGAGATGAACTTTCTCTGCAGCGACCAGTACCGCGGCGATCGCACGCCCGCGAGCATGACGATCCCGGCCTGCGACGGCAGCCGCTGGGAGAAGGTGTACGGCGCTGCCGGTGCGCGGTCCACGCTCGAGATGCACGTCAAGTTCCCCAACTGCTGGAACCGTCAGGACCCTGCCAACGTCAACAACTGGGTGCTGGCCCGGCAGGGCGGCTGGTTCTACAGCGACTGCCAGGAGAACGCGACCATGCCGAACATCCACTACATCATCGCCTACCCGATCGAGCGCGGCGAGACCACGCAAGGCTGGTACCTGGCCTCGGATGTGGATGCGACGACGCGCACGCGCACGGCCGCCGCGGGTGGTTCCACCCACGCCGATTGGTGGGGCGCCTGGCATCCGACGATCAACCGCATGTGGATCGACAACTGCGTCAACTTCAAGTCGAACGTCGACCACGGCTGCGGTTTCGGCTACCTGAGCGACGGCGGGCCGAGCGATGCGAACCCCTATCCCGGGCCGGCGCTGAAGTACCGGCAGAAGTACCGCGGCGCCTTCAAGGTGTCGGCGGACGCGCTCTACAAGCAGCTGTGTCCCGCCGGCCGCGCGGTGGCCGGCAGCGAGGACGTGGCGTACTGCAACCCGACGCAGATGCAGGCCGCGGCTGCGATGAAGAACTCGATGTGCAGCGCCAAGGACAGTCTGCTTGTGGCCGCATTGCCGCGCGTGAGCGCACCTAGACAGACCCAGATTCGAAGCATCACGTCGTCGCTGCTGCGCTGAGCGTCGGGTTTGCTGCTGGCCGGCGCCCAGCCCCGGCCGGCTTTGGGCGATGATGCGGGCATGAACGCTCCGCAGTCTTTCGATTGGCACAACGGCTACGCCAGCACCCGCGCGCCGGTGTTCGCGCGCAACGTCGTCTCCACGTCGCATCCTCTCGCCGCGCAGGCCGGCCTGCGCATCTTGCAGCAAGGCGGCAATGCCGTCGATGCAGCGATTGCCACCGCGGCGTGCATGACGATCGTCGAGCCGTGCAGCAATGGCCTGGGCTCCGATGCCTTCTGCATCCTGTGGGACGGCCAGCGCCTGCACGGGCTCAACGCCTCGGGCACGGCGCCCGCGGCGTGGACGCGTGAGCGCTTCGGCGACCGCACCGCCGTGCCGCTGCGCGGCTGGGACAGTGTCACCGTGCCCGGTGCGGTCTCGGCGTGGGTGGCGCTGTCGCAGCGTTTCGGCAA
>JANOEG010000252.1:0-1882 GCA_031413095.1 Burkholderiales bacterium
CTTGGACGCCAGCGGCCCGATGTTGCCCAGGCCGAGCACCGCGGTGCCGTTGGTGACCACCGCAACCAGGTTGCCACGCGCGGTGTAGCGGTAGGCGTTGCGCTCGTCGGCAACGATCTCTTCGCAGGCCGCGGCCACGCCGGGCGAATACGCCAGCGCCAGGTCGCGCTGGTTCGACAGCGGCTTGGTGGCCGCGATGGCGATCTTGCCCGGCGTCGGGAACTCGTGGTAGGCGAGCGCATCGCGCTTCAATTCGGCGCGCTTTTCTTCGTAGCTGCTGGACATGGTGGTGGCAAGGCTTGGACAAAGGGTTTCGCATGGTAAGAGCGAACGAGCCGCTGCGGCGTCCGGGTTGATGCGCAAAACCGCGTACAGCCCTGACGAGGGCCTGCGCAATACTGGAGTGGTCCACCGAGCCAGATGAAATTCACCCCCGCTCGTCCGCACAGCGGCGCGCCATGCGTCGCTGCAAATGCTCGCGATACCTGCGGGTATCGCTGTGCTTTGCGCCTAGCCTGGCGCGCCGCTGCGCAGCCGCTCGGGTGCGATTTATCTGGTTCGGTGGACCAGTGACCGACGCGGCCGCCCCTCCCCCGCCCAGCACCGGCAGCCCCCGCCGCCGCTGGCGCCGTGTGCTCTTGTGGGGCCTGCTGATCGGCCTGCTCGCAGTGGCGCAGGCGCTGCTGATCTTTCTGGTCTTGCAGTACGAGGCGGCCCGCGTGCAGGACCGTGCCGATGCGGCGGCGAGCGCGGTCGCTGATGAAGCACGGCAGTCGATGTCACGCAGCCTGCAAAGGCTGCAGCTGTTGGTCTGGGGTGAACGCAGCGCCGCCCAGTGGCGCGGCGACGCGGCCGAGCTGCTGCGCGGGCAGCGCGAAGTGGTGCGCCTGGAGCGCCGCGACGCGGCGTTTGCGATCGTCGACGCCGTGCAGGCGCCGCACATGAGCAGCTTGTTCGAGTCGATCTCGCGCGGCGAGCAGAGCCTGGACGCGCAGACCGCCTGCGCCGAGGCCCGCCGCGGCGGCACGCCGGCGTTTTCGCGCAGCTACTACTCGCCGCTGGCCGGCGGCGCCGGTGTCGAGCTGATGGACTTGTGCCTGCCGCAAAGCGCGCCCGATGGCAGCAGCGTGATCGCCACGTTCTCGCTGACCACACTTCTCGAAGCCGCTGGCAGCGCCGACGCCTCGCGCGACCACGAACTCTCCTTCGTTGAAGGCGACGGCGCGCGGCTGGCCCGCGCGGGCCCGGTGCGCGGCGCCGGCCTCTACCGCGCCGAGCGCGTGGTCGATCTGCTTGGCGCCAACCTGCTGCTGCGCGCCGACAGCCGCCACGGCCGACCGGACCTGATTCCCAACCTCAGCGTCGCGCTCGTCGTCGGCCTGTCGATCGCGCTGATGGCGCTGGTGGCGCTGCTGGCGCGCGACGCGCGCCGCCGCGCCGCAGCCGAACAGCGTCTGGCCGAGTCCTTGGCCTTTCGCAAGGCGATGGAGGACTCGCTGGTCACCGGCCTGCGCGCGCGCGGGCTCGATGGGCGCATCACCTACGTCAATCCGTCGTTCTGTCGCATGGTCGGCTTTCCCGCCGACGAATTGCTGGCGGCACCGACACCCCCGTACTGGCCACCCGAGCGCGCCGACGAATACCGCAAGCGCTTGCTCGGTGGCACGGTCGGCGCCGAGTCGCTGACCGGCCGCGAAACGGTGTTCGTGCGCAAGAACGGCGAGCGTTTTCCGGTCGTGATCTACGAAGCGCCGCTGATCAACGGCGTCGGCAAGCAGACCGGCTGGATGAGTGCGGCCGTCGATCTCTCGGAGCAGCGGCGCATCGAAGACGTGTCGCGCCAGCAGCAGGAGCGTCTGCAGGCCACGGCGCGACTGGCCAC
>JANOEG010000253.1:0-18936 GCA_031413095.1 Burkholderiales bacterium
CGAAGCGGCCCTTGCGCATCAACTCGGGCGGCAGTGCTTCGATGTCGTTGGCCGTGGCCACCAGAAAGACACTGCTTCTGCGTTCGGCCATCCAGGTCAGCAGCGTGCCGAGCATGCGCTGGCCGGCGCCGGTGCCGTCGCCCTGGCCATTCCCGCCGGCCAGGCCCTTTTCGATCTCGTCCATCCACAGCACGCAGGGCTGCATCGCGTCGGCCACGCGCAGCGCTTCACGCAACTTGCGTTCGCTCTCACCCTGCCATTTGTCGAACAGCGCACCGAAGTCCATGCGAAACAACGGCACCTGCCAGCTCGCGGCGATCGCTTTGGCGGCCAGGCTCTTGCCGGCGCCCTGCACTCCGAGCAGCAACACACCCCGCGGCGGCGGCAGGCCCGAGGCCTCGGGCTTGAGGAACGGTTCGCGGCGCACGTGCAGCCAGCGCTTCAGCGCCACCATGCCGGCCACGTCGTCGAGGGTCGGCAGGTGGTGCTCGAAATTGAGGATCTCGGCGCCGCCCATGACCTCGTGCTTCACGGCCAGCACGCGCGCCAGGTCGGCGGTATTGACCTCACCGTCGCCGAGCACGAGGCGGGCCAGGTGACGCACCGACGACTGCGGCAGGCCGATCATGTGGCGCAGCAGCGAGTCGAGCGTGGTCCGCGAGCCGGTGGCGTCCTTATTGACCTCGCGGCGGCGCTGCAACTCCTCGTTGAATACCGCCTTCACGCGGTCGAGCGTCATCGGCTCGATCTCGAAACGGCTGGCCAGCGGAGAGAGCTCTTCCGGCAGCTTGATGTCATGGCCGACGAAGACCAGTTGCAGGCCCCTGCTCTCGCATCGCAACGCCAGCTCCTTCATGCCACGCGTGATCACCGGGTTGCTGAGGTAGGGGTGGATGTCGAGGAAGAGCACCAGCGCCGGCTCGCGCATCTTCTCCACCGCTTGCAGCGCCGCCGGCAACTCCTTCGTGTCTTCGGGCGCGTCTTTCTCGTCCTGGCTCTTGACCATGTCGAGCAACTGCAGCTTCAAGCCCTGCGCCACGCGCAGGCCACTGCTGGCCGACCAGGTCCAGAGTTCGCGGCCGTTCTTCTTGGTGGCGGCGCCGAACAGCGCCAGCACGCGCGGCTCGTCATGCGTCTCGATCAGCGTGATCGGTGTGCGCGTGTCGAGCAGGGCTTGAAGCGATTCGACTTGGGCGGCGGTGGGCATGGCGGCGAGACTCTAGCGCGGGGCAAACTTGCGTCAGGCCACCCACCGTCGGGCGTTGCCGAACATCCGCATCCACGGGCTTGGCGAGTTCACGTCGCCACTCGTCCAACTCATCAGTACGTTGCGGAAAACACGTTCGGGGTGCGGCATCAGCGCGGTGAAGCGGCCGTCGGATGTCGTGACGGCGGTCAGGCCATCGGGGCTGCCGTTCGGGTTGACCGGGTAGGCCTCGGTTGGCAGGCCGCTGTTGTCGACGAAGCGCATCGCGCGCTTGACCGCCTTGGCGTCGCCGCGCTGCGAAAAATCGGCAAAGCCTTCGCCGTGCGCGACAGCAATCGGCAGGCGGCTGCCGGCCATGCCGGTGAAGAAGATCGACGGCGAGTCGAGCACTTCGACCAGCGACAGGCGCGCTTCGAACTGCTCGCTCTTGTTGCGCGTGAACTGCGGCCACTCGTGCGCGCCGGGGATGAGCGGCGACAGCGCAGCCATCATCTGGCAGCCGTTGCACACGCCGAGGGCGAAGCTGTCCTTGCGGTTGAAGAAGGCGGCGAACTGCTCGGCAAGTTTCGGGTTGAACAGCACTGAGCGCGCCCAGCCTTCGCCGGCGCCGAGCGTGTCGCCGTAGCTGAAACCGCCGCAGGCGACGAAGCCGACGAACTGGTCCAGCCGTGCTCGGCCGGATTGCAGGTCGGTCATGTGGACGTCGTAGGTGTCGAAGCCGGCCTGGTGCATGACGTAGCTCATCTCGACATGCGAGTTGACGCCTTGCTCGCGCAGGATGGCGAGCTTGGGGCGGGCGGTCAGCACCGCAGGCGCTTCCAACGGATCGAAGCGCAGATGCACATGCAGGCCCGGGTTGTCGGCACGGCCAGCGGCCTCGTGCTCGGCGTCCGCGCAGGCGGGGTTGTCGCGCTGCTTGGCGATGCGCCAGCTCACGTCGTCCCAGGCCTGATGCAGGTCGCGCAGCGATGCCGAGAAGATCGACTTCGCATCGCGCCAGACCTCGACCACGCCACGCTCGTTCGGTTTGCCGATGGTGTGTGCATGCTTCGACAAGCCGTGCTCCCGCAACACCGCCATCACCGCATCGCGCTCGGCCGTGCGCACTTGGATGACCACGCCAAGTTCTTCGTTGAACAGCGCCGCCAGCGTCAGCTCGTTGCGCCGCTCGCTGACCTGCGCCGCCCAGTTCTTCGAGTCGCCGTATTCGGCGCGGCTGTCGCTGATGCCGTCGCCTTCGGTCACCAGCAGATCGACGTTCAGGCTCACGCCGACATGACCAGCGAACGCCATCTCGCAGACGCTCGCCCACAAGCCACCGTCGCTGCGGTCGTGGTAAGCGAGCAGCTTGTTGTCTCGGCGCAGCGCGTTGATCGCAGCGACGAGCGACTTCAGGCGCTGGGGGTCGTCGAGGTCCGGCACTTCATGGCCGAAGCGGCCGAGCACTTGCGCCAGCATCGAGCCGCCGAGGCGCATGCGGCCTGCCCCGAGGTCGATCGCGATCAGCGTCGTGTCGCCGGGCTGGAGTTGCGGCGTCAACGTGCCGCGCACGTCGTCGAGCGTCGCAAACGCCGTGACGATCAGCGACACCGGTGCGGTGACTTGATGCTCACCCCACTTGGTTCGCATCGACAGCGAATCCTTGCCCACCGGCACGCCGATGCCGAGCGCGGGGCACAGCTCCATGCCGACGGCATGCACCGTGTCGTACAGCGCCGCGTCTTCGCCGGGCTCACCACAGGCCGCCATCCAGTTGCACGACAACTTGATCCGCGAAAGTTCGATCGGCGCGGCGAGCAAATTCGTGATGGCCTCGGCCACCGCCATGCGGCCGCTCGCCGGTGCATCGAGCGACGCCAGCGGCGTGCGCTCGCCCATGCTCATCGCTTCGCCGCGAAAGCCATCGAAGTCGGCCAAGGTCACCGCGCAATCGGCGACAGGCACCTGCCACGGCCCGACCATCTGGTCGCGGTGATTGAGGCCGCCAACCGTGCGGTCGCCGATCGTGATGAGGAATCGCTTGCTGGCCACCGTCGGATGCCGCAGCACATCAAACGCGACCGCTTCGAGCTTGACACCGGTGAGCGACAGCGGCGGCTCTTGGCGGACGACGCGCGCGACGTCGCGGTGCATCTTCGGCGGCTTGCCGAGCAGCACGTCCATCGGCATGTCGATGGCTTGCGTCTGTGAATCCGCCAACACGAGTTGCGGCGCGTCGGTGGCGACGCCAACCACCGCAAACGGGCAACGCTCGCGCGCGCAAATCATCTCGAACATCGGCAACTGCGGCGCATCGAGCGCGAGGACGTAGCGCTCCTGGCTCTCGTTGCACCAGATCTCTTTGGGGGCAAGGCCGCTCTCTTCGAGCGGCACTTTCGAAAGGTCGAAGCGCGCACCCTTGCCGGCACCATCGACGAGTTCGGGAAAGGCATTGCTGATGCCGCCCGCGCCGACATCGTGAATCGCCAGGATCGGGTTGTGGTCACCGAGTACCCAGCAGTGGTTGATGACCTCCTGTGCGCGCCGTTCGATTTCCGGGTTGCCGCGCTGCACCGAGTCGAAGTCGAGCGCCGCCGCGTTGCTGCCCGCAGCCATCGAACTTGCCGCACCGCCGCCCATGCCGATGCGCATGCCGGGTCCGCCGAGCTGTATCAGCAGTGTGCCGGCGGGGAACTGGATCTTCTTCGTCTGCGTGGCGTCGATCGTGCCGACGCCGCCGGCAATCATGATCGGCTTGTGATAGCCGCGGCGCACACACGCCACGTCCTGCTCGTACACGCGAAAGTAGCCGCCGAGGTTCGGACGGCCGAACTCGTTGTTGAACGCGGCGCCGCCGAGCGGACCCTCGGTCATGATCTGCAGCGGGCTGGCGATGTGCTCGGGCTTGCCGATCGGCCCCTGCTCCCACGGTTCGTTCGTGCCCGGCAAGTGAAGGTTGCTGACCGAGAAGCCGGTCAGACCGGCCTTCGGCTTCGCGCCGCGACCCGTCGCCCCCTCGTCGCGAATCTCGCCGCCGGCGCCGGTGGAGGCTCCCGGATACGGCGAGATCGCCGTCGGATGGTTGTGCGTCTCGACCTTCATCAGCACATGCGCGATACCGTCTCGCGGCCCGTATTGCGGGGCGTTGGTGAAGCCCTGTGGCAGCCAGCGTTGCACCGGCCCGCCTTCCATCACCGCCGCGTTGTCGTTGTAGGCGATGACGGTGTGCTGCGGCGCCAGCTTCTCGGTGTTGCGGATCATGCCGAACATCGACAGCGGCTGCTTCTGGCCGTCGATCGTGAACTCGGCGTTGAAGATCTTGTGCCGGCAATGTTCGCTGTTGGCCTGCGCGAACATCATCAGCTCGACATCGGTCGGGTTGCGCTCGAGCTTGAGGAAAGCCGCGACGAGATAGTCGATCTCGTCACCCGACAGCGCCAAGCCGAATTCGGTGTTGGCGCGCTCCAGCGCGCTGCGGCCTTTGGCGAGCACATCGACATGCGCCATCGGCTGGGCCTCACGCTCGTCGAACAGGCGCCGCGCGGCGTCGCGCTCGAACGCGATGCTTTCGGTCATGCGGTCGTGCAGCAGCGCCGCAGCAGCTTGCAATTCTTCGGAAGACAAGGGCTTGCTGCCGAACAATCCACTCTTGGTTTGCAAACGAAATTCGGTGACGCGCTCGACTCGGTGAATGTCCGCACCGCAGTTGTGCGCAATGTCGGTGGCCTTGCTCGCCCACGGGGACACGGTGCCCAGTCGCGGCATGACGACGACCAGCCCGCCCTCGCCCGCTGTTGCAACATCGCCATAGGTCAGCAGCGCGGCGAGCTTGTCCTGCGTCGCCCGGTCCAGCGGGGCATCGCTCCACACCCAATGCACATGCCGCGCGCTGACACCGACGATGCGCGGGTTGGCTTGTGCCAGGCGGGCCAGCAACCCCTGCGACCGGAAGGCGGACAGCGCATTGCCGCCCTCGAAGTGCATCAGGTGCTTGGGGGCGGTGGTCATGCGGGGTGGGCGGCGCCTTGGTCAGGCCGTGTCAGCGAGCGGGTAGGGAGATTTTACGGGTGGGATAATCGTGGCCTCATGCCGATCACGATCAAAACCCCCGCCGAGATCGACGCGATGCGCGTCGCCGGCCGCCTCGGCTCCGAGGTGCTCGACTTCCTCGCGCCGCATGTGCAGCCCGGCATCACGACGCTGCAGATCGACCAGCTCGCCCACGACTACATGGTCAACGTTCAGGGCACGATCCCGGCGACGCTGAACTATTCGCCGCCGGGCTACCCGCCCTACCCGGCGTCGCTGTGCACCTCGGTCAACCACGAGGTCTGCCACGGCATCCCGGCCGAGCGGCCACTGAAGCACGGCGACATCGTCAACATCGACGTCACCGTGATCACCAAGGACGGCTGGCACGGCGACAACAGCCGCATGTTCGTCGTCGGCGATGGCAGCATCGCCGCCAGGCGTCTGTGCCAACTGACCTTCGATGCCATGTGGAAAGGCATCGCCCGCATCAAGCCCGGCGCGCGCCTCGGTGACGTCGGCCATGCGATCCAGATGTTCGCGGAGTACAACGGTTTTTCCGTCGTCCGCGAGTTCTGTGGTCACGGCATCGGCCAGCGCTTTCACGAAGAGCCTCAGGTGCTGCACTACGGCCGCCCGGGCACGCTCGAAGAGCTGGTGCCGGGCATGGTGTTCACCGTCGAACCGATGATCAACGCCGGCCGGCGCGATATTCGCGAAGACCGCAAGGGCGGCCAATACGACGGCTGGACCATCGTCACCAAGGACCGCTCGCTGTCGGCGCAATGGGAGCACACCGTCGTCGTCACCGAGACCGGCTACGAGGTGCTGACCGTCTCGGCGGGCAGCCCTGCCGCGCCGGACTTTGCACCGGCAGGTTACGGCAGCAAGGCGCAGCCCGTCACTGCATAGGCGCACATGTCCGCCGTCCTGCAACCGGGGACACCGGAAAACAGCATCGCCCGGCTGCGCCTGAAGTACGGCGCCGACAAGAACGCCCTGCTCGAAACATTCGCCGCCGCACGGCCGAGCGCTCAGGCCGCGGTGTCGCTGACGCGCGGCTTGGCGCGCCTGACCGATGCGGCACTGACCGACTTGTGGAACGGCACGCTGATGCCACCCGGCGCGGCGCTCGTCGCCGCCGGGGGCTACGGGCGCGGCGAGCTGTTCCCCCATTCGGACGTCGATGTCCTGGTGCTGCTGCCCGACGACCTCCTGCTCGAAGTGGCGCGCCCGGCGCTCGAGCGTTTCATCAGCTCGTGCTGGGACGTCGGTCTGGAGATCGGCTCTTCGGTGCGCACGATCGAAGAGTGCGCGGTAGAGGCTGCGCGCGACGTGACGGTGCAGACGGCTCTGCTCGAGAGCCGCCACATCACGGGCCCGAAGAGGCTGTTCGTCGCGCTGCGTGAACGCCTGGGCCAGGACATGGACGCGCGCGCTTTCCTGCGTGCCAAGGTGCTGGAGATGCGTCAGCGCCATACCAAGTACGACGACACGCCGTACTCACTGGAGCCCAACTGCAAGGAGAGCCCGGGCGGCCTGCGCGATCTGCAAATCCTGTTGTGGGTGGCTCGAGCAGCAGGGCTGGGTCGCAGCTGGCCCGAACTTGGGGCCAAGGGCCTCGTGACGCCGTTCGAAGTCAAACAACTGCAGCGCAACGAGGGTGTGCTGAAGATGATCCGTGCGCGGCTGCACGTGGCGGCCGGCCGGCGCGAAGACCGCCTGGTGTTCGACTTGCAAACCGTCATCGCAGACAGCTTCGGCTTCAAGCCGCAGAAGGGCCAGCGCGTCTCGGAACAATTGATGCGGCGCTACTACTGGGCCGCTAAAGCGGTGGTGCAGCTGAACCAGGTCCTGCTGCTCAACATCGAAGAGCGCATCGCAGGCGACCTTGCGCCGCCAATGCGCCGGCTCAACGATCGATTCTTCGACCGCGGCGGCATGATTGAAGTGGCCAGCGACGATCTCTACCTGCGCGAACCGCACGCCATTCTCGAAACCTTTCTGGTGTACACGCAGGAGGTTGGCGTCAAGGCTCTCTCTGCGCGCACGCTGCGTGCGTTGTACAACGCACGCCATGTGATGAATGCGAAGTTCCGCAGCGACCCGGTCAACCGGGCGCGCTTCATCGAGATCCTGCGCCAGCCAGAAGGCCAGACGCACGCGCTGCGGCTGATGAACCAGACGTCGGTGCTCGGCCGCTATCTCTGGGTGTTTCGGCGCATCGTCGGCCAGATGCAGCACGACCTGTTCCATGTGTACACGGTCGATCAGCACATCCTGATGGTGGTGCGCAACGTGCGGCGCTTCTTCATCGCCGAGCACGCGCATGAGTACACGTTCTGCTCGCAGCTCGGCGCCGACTTCGAACGGCCCTATGTGCTCTACGTCGCCGCGCTTTTCCACGATGTCGCCAAGGGCCGAGGCGGTGATCATTCGGTCCTCGGCGGCGCCGAGGCCCGGCGCTTCTGCCGCGATCACGCGATTGCCGCCGACGATGCGCGGCTGATCGAGTTCCTGGTGCGCCACCACTTGACGATGAGCCACACAGCGCAGAAGGAAGACCTGTCAGACCCCGACGTCATCGCCGCCTTCGCCAAGAAGGTCGGCGACGCCCGCACGCTGACCGCGCTCTACCTGCTGACGCACGCCGACATTCGCGGCACCAGCCCAAAGGTCTGGAACGCCTGGAAGGGCAAGCTGCTCGAAGATCTGTACCGGCTGACGCTGCGCATGTTCCAGGCGCCGCAAGGCAGCGTCCCGCCCAGCACCGAAACCGAAGTCGACATGCGCAAGGCCGAAGCGCGCACGCTGCTGGCGCTGGCCTCGCAATTGCCGAACACCGAAAAACCGCTTTGGGAGACGATGGACCTGGGCTATTTCATGCGCCACGACCCAGCCGATCTGGCTTGGCATGCGCGCGTGCTGTGGCGGCATGTCAAGACGACCAAGCCCGTCGTCAGCGCCCGCGCGTCGTCGGTCGGTGAAGGTTTGCAGGTGCTCGTCTATGCACCCGACATGCCCGACCTTTTCGCGCGCATCTGCGGCTACTTCGACAATGCCGGCTTCTCGGTGCTCGACGCCAGGGTGCACACCTCGCGTGCGGTCGCCGGGCCGCCCCAAGGCCGCATGGCGCCCCCTCGGGGGTCAGGCGACGGAGTCGCCGTGGAGGCGCCAGCTCGTGGTTTCGGACTCGACACGTTCCAGGTTGTGCACCCACAGATCGACGAGAACGACCACACCGCCTACCGCGACCTGATCTCGCTGGTGGAAACGCAACTCGTCGGCGCTTTGTCGCACACCGGCGCGTTGCCCGAGCCGCGGCGCGGACGCGTCTCGCGGCGCGTCAAGAGCTTCCCGGTGACGCCGCGGGTCACGCTGCGGCCAGACGAGCGCGCGCAGCGCTGGATCCTGTCGGTCAGCGCCAGCGACCGCACTGGCCTGCTCTACGCCATTGCACGTGTGCTGGCCAAGCACCGCATCAACTTGCTGCTGGCCAAGATCAGCACGCTCGGCGAACGCGTCGAAGACACCTTCCTCGTCGATGGCGCGCCGTTGCAGCACAACCGCACGCAGTTGGCCATTGAGGGCGAATTGCTCGACGCCCTGGCACCTCCGGTTGCGGCATGACACTCAAAAGCATCACCGCCGACGACCTGATCTCCAAGCTCCGCGCCTTCGACACCCTCATCGACGCCCGCTCGCCCGCCGAGTTCGCCGACGACGACCACCTGCCTGGCGCCATCAACTGGCCGGTGCTGGACAACGACGAGCGGCGCGAAGTGGGCACCGAGTACAAGCAGGTTTCGGCCTTCGATGCGCGCAAGCACGGTGCAGCCATCGTCGCCCGGCGCGTCGCCGAGATTGTCGAGCGCCACGTTGCCGACAAGCCGCGCGAGTGGCAGCCGCTCGTCTACTGTTGGCGCGGCGGCCAGCGCAGCGGCACGCTGGCCTGGTTCCTCGGGCAGATCGGCTTTCGCGTGCAGGTTCTGCAAGGCGGCTACAAGGCTTTTCGCGAACAGGTCCGCGAGCAACTCCAGACGCTGCCCGAACAGTTCAACTACACCGTCATCGCCGGCCGCACCGGCAGCGGCAAGACGCGGCTGTTGCAGGCGCTGATCGAACAAGGCGCGCAGGTGCTTGACCTCGAAGCGCTGGCCTGCCACCGCGGCAGCGTGCTCGGCGGCCTGGAACACGATCCACAGCCGACACAGAAAGCCTTCGACACGGCGGTCTGGCACACGCTGCAAGGCCTCGATGCCTCACGACCGGTCTTCGTCGAAAGCGAGAGCCGCAAGATCGGCGCCCTGGCCGTGCCTGAAGCGCTGCTGACGCGCATGCGGCAACACGGCCGCTGCGTCTTCGTCACCTTGCCTGACGAAGCGCGCGTGCAACTGCTGCTCGAAGAGTACGGATTCTTCGCACAGCAGACAGATCGCTTCTGCGCGCACATCGCGACGCTCGCCGACCTGCGCGGCAAGGACACTGTGACGCGCTGGCAGGCGATGGCGCGCGGCGGCGAATGGCGCGAAGTCTTTGCCGAGCTGATGCAGCAGCACTACGACCCGCTGTACCTGCGCTCGATGTCGCGCAACTTCGCTGGCATGGCTACCGCGCAGCAACTCGCGCTGCGCGACGGCCATGCCCCGGCGATGCGCGAGGCCGCGGCGACGCTGCTCACGCCGCCTTGAACGCTACGACAGCGCTACGGCAGCTTGGCCAGCACCTGCTCCATCTCGGCCGCGTTGAAGGCACGCAGCGACTGCGTGCGCACATTGCCTTGCGTGGCCAGCGCCAGGTTGAAGGCCGTCAGCGACGCTTCGTCCTTGGCCTCCAGCACGCACACAAGGTCGTAGGCGCCCAGCGTCCAGTAGATGTCGCGCATCGTCACGCCGAAACGCCCTGCCACCTCCTTGGCGGCGGCGGCCCTTTTGGTGGTGTCCTTGATGCCTGCCATGCCCTTGTCGGTGAAATTCACCAGACCTACATAAGTGATCATCGTTGTGCTCCTCAGATGCGGAGGCGTCGACGAAACCGGGGTGCGCGCCGCCTCCAAGCACGCCCGGCGTCACCGGGCAGAGGATCGGTTCGCGGAAGTCCGTGGGCGCAAGCGGTACCGCGAGAACCGCGGCGGTGCCGGGGGCGGCGGGCAACTAGGCCGTTCGCTGGGCGATGACGTCGCGATGCTACGCCGATGGTGCGACGTTGCAAGACATCGTCACGGGCCGCCACGCCACCCCGATCCAGCGCAAGGTCCGCAGCCCGGCTTGCGGCGATGATCGCGCCGATGCCCGTCACCATCCAGCCTGACCTGACGCTGGCCGCGCCGCTGCGCTGGTTGCGGCTGGGGGCGCGCGATCTGCTTCGAGCGCCGTGGCCGGGCCTGTCGCACGGTCTGTCGCTGGCGCTGTTCGGTGCGCTGGTGTTCAGCTTGCTGTATCAGCGCTTCTGGGCGCTGGCCGGCGCGTTTTCCGGCTTCATGCTCGTCGCCCCGATACTCGCCACCGGCCTGTACGCCGTCAGCCGCGCGCTCGAGCATGGCCCGCCCATGACCGCTGCGCAGACGATGCACACTGCCATCGGCGCCTGGTGGCCGCGCGGCGCGCAAGCCGCGCGCCTGATGCGCTTCGGCGCGCTCTTGGCCCTGGCCGGCAGCGGCTGGGTGCTGACCTCGGCGGCCTTCGTCACCGGCTTCGCACCGCAGCCGATCACGACACCGCTGGACTTCATTCAGCGCATCGTGCTTGCCGAGCGCGGCTTCGTCTTCGAAGCCTGGGTACTGCTCGGCGGCGCGCTGGCGGCTCCGGTGTTCGCGAGCAGCGTGGTCGCCATCCCGCTGCTGCTGGAGCGGCCGCTGCGGGTCTGGGACGCGGTGCTGACGAGCTGGCGTGTCGTCCTCGCGCACCCGCTGCCGATGGCGCTGTGGGCCTTTATCGTCATGGCACTGACCGCTATCGGCATGGCGACGCTGCTGCTCGGGCTCATCGTCATCGTGCCGCTGCTCGCCCACGCGAGCTGGCATGCGTATCGCGATTGCGTGGTCCCCAGCAAAGGCGATTGATGTTCGGCTTCGATGAAGAACAGATCGCCTGGTTCGGCATGACCGTCGGCGTGGCTGCCTTCGTCAGCTACATGTTCTTCATCATCTGGCAACTCGCCCGCGAATCGAAGGCCGGGCGCTTCGGCACCTTCGTGCTCTTCGTGGTGCTCGGCTTCGGCATGGTCGGCTTCATCGCCAAGGGCGTGATCAAGCTGTTCATCGGCAGCGTCTGACCTCGCAGCGAGGTCTGCCGTCATCAGGCCAAGGCCAGCACATCGAGCCGCACCAGCCTTGCCTGGCGCGCGCCGATGCCGACGGCGACGACGAAATTCAGGTGTTGCAGTTCGGCTGCGGCCGTCTCGAAGCGCATCGCCGTACGAAAGTAGTAGCGCGACGCATCGACCGTTTCGCCACGCGCCAGCGCCGCGATCACCTCGGGCGGGCCATGCCGCAGGCCCTGGCTGACGACCTGCACGCGCTGCCCTTGACTGTCCTGCAGCACGTAGCGCGCATCGACTTCGAGCACACCGTCGCTGCGCAGCAGCTGCCAGTCGGCGCCGCCGGGCAAGACCTGGCCATGCCAGCCTTCAGCGCTGTCAAAGCTGCCGCCGGTGATCGCCACCACGCGGCGCTCGCCATTCGGCGTGGCGCCGATCGAAACGATCTCGCCGACCTCGACCGCCAAGCGCATCAGCGGCACGAGACGCGGTGAATCCATGGCATTGCGTTCGAGGTCTTGGCTCATCGCCTCAGTATCGGCCAGGCGGGCCGAGCGCGCAAAATGCCGTGCTTGTCCGCCCGAAGATTGCGATGAACGATTCACCGTCGAGCTGCGAGGCCACGACCCTCCACCCGATCCTCGGCCGGCTGGGCGGCGTAGGGTTGCCCGAGAGCGGCACCGAGCAACTCTCGATGGTCGGCACCGCCACATGAGCCGCGTGCCGCTGCGAGCGTTGGCGTCGCTGGCCTGCGCATGGGCCGCAGGCGCCTGCACCACGTTCGCACCGCTGCCGGCCACGTCATTGGCCGGCGACGATTGCACGCGCTGGTTCGCGCAACTCGACGCCGCCGTCGATGCCTCCGGGGTGCGCGATGCGCAGGATGAGCGTGTGCCCGGGTTCGCCTTCGTGCGCGTCGATCGGCTGGCCGTGGCCACGCGCGATGCGACGCCGCTGCCGCAGTGGCTGGCCCGCTCTGCCGCGCTCGACCAACAAGCGCGCGACGCCGAAACCGCCAACCTGCCCGCCGACGCCTTCCCGATCGACGGCGCTGCCGATGCCGCCGCAGCCGGCGCGCGCAGCAACGCCTGCCGCAACACGCTGACGCAGCGTGTGCTGCAAGACAGTGCGCTGCAACGTGCGATGCGCGAGCGCGCCCACGTGCCCGACCGCTATGCGTTGTCGCTGCGGGGGATCGGCGCCTACCCGCTCGTGCGCTGGCCCTTCTTTGCCGGGGTCAAGACCTGGCAAAACCAGCAGAGCGCGGCCGTCGCGAAGTGGACAACCCAGCCGCCGCCGCGGATTCGCTTAGAGCCGCCGGCCGAGGATCCTTTTGCGCCGGTGTTCGAGATCGAATCTCGCCACGGCAACACGCTGGCACCCTTCGACCGCTTCGGCGTGCCGACCTGGCCGGCGCGCGACGCCAGGGCACCGAGACTCGATGCGACCGAGCCGGTGGTCTTTCGCCGCAGCACGCACACGCTGGTCGGCGGCCGCTGGCTGCGGCAGCAGGTCTACACCGCGTGGTTCACCGAGCGGCCGGCGAGCGGCGTGTTCGACGTGCTCTCAGGCACGCTCGACGGCGTGATCGTGCGCCTCACGCTCGCGCCCGACGGCGCGCCGCTGATGGTGGACACGATCCACACCTGCGGTTGCTGGCACCAGTTCTTTCCCGCACCGGGCGTGGATTTGCGCAGCGGCGCGCCGCAACATATGGAGTGGGCGTTCGTGCCGGCGACGCTGCCGCCTCATGCGCCGGGCCAGCGCCTGGTGGTCCGTCTGGCCTCGGCCACGCACCATGTGATGAGCGTCACCGCCGCCAGCGGCCCCGCCGGCAAGCGCTACTTCCTGCGCGACGAGAACGAACTGCGGGCATTGCCGCTGCCGGGCGGCAGTGGCTCGCGCAGCCTCTATGCCGCCGATGGCCTGGTACGCGGCACCGAGCGCGCCGAGCGTTTCCTGTTTTGGCCGATGGGCATCGCCAGCGCCGGCGCGATGCGCCAATGGGGCCACCACGCCACGGCTTTTGTCGGGCGGCGGCACTTTGATGACCCTAATTTGTTGGACAGCCGCTTCCTGTTGCCCGCGTTGCCTCCACCATAATTGTTGACGGGAGTTCGCCGGAGGGTGTGGTTGTCCTGCAAACGCGTGGTCGAAGCGGTGTTGGCGACAGCGTTGGCAACCAGCGCGGTGCCAGCCTGGGCGCAACCGACGCGCGTGACTCCCGCCACCACGGCCATCGTGGAGTACCGCGTGCAGCAAGGCGACACGCTGTTTGCGCTGCTTCGCGACGGCGCTGACTGGCAAAGCGTGCAGCGCGCCAACAACATCTCCGATCCGAAACGCCTACAACCCGGCAGCCTGCTGCGCATCCCCGCCCACCTGCTGCGCGAGCAGCCCGCAGTGGCCGAAGTGGTGCATGCCTATGGCGATGTCACCGTCACCCGGGCCTCCACCGAGACCGCGTTGCCGCTGGCCAGCGGCGAAAACCTGGCGGGCGGCGACGTTGTGCGCACCGGTGCGCAGTCATCGACCACGCTGCGCTTTGCCGACGGCGCGCGCGTGCTCGTGCGGCCCGACAGCGAGCTCAAGATCGAGCGGCTGACACAGTCGCGCGCCGGTGCCTCGACGACCTTGCGCCTGGAGCGCGGCAGCGCAGACTCGGTGGTGCCGCCGGCTCAAGGTGCCAGCGCGCCGTCGCGCTATGAGATGCGCACACCACAAGTCAACCTTGGCGTGCGCGGCACCGAGTTCCGCGCCGCGGCCGAGGGCGGTGCGACTCGGGTCGAAGTGCTCGAAGGCCGCGTTGGCGCGCGAGCAGGCGCCAGCGGGGCCCGCGCGGCGCCACGCGCAGAGTCGCTCGTTGCTGCGGGCTTCGGCGCGGTCAGCGATGCCACTGGCCGGGTTGCGCCGCGCGCCTTGCCCGCCGCACCGCAGCTTGCAGGACTGCCCGAGCGCATCGAGCGCATGCCGTTGCGGCTGTCGTGGCAAAGCGCCGCCAACACGCGCGTGCGCGCCCAGGTGCTGACCACCGACGAACCGCCGCGCCTGGTTCTCGACGGGGTGTTCGACACCGCACCGGCACGCTGGAGCGAAGACATCGCCGACGGCCGATACGAATTGCGTGTGCGGGCGATCGACGCCGACGGCCTCGAAGGCCGTGACACGCGGGCCGCCTTCGTGCTCAAGGCTCGGCCCGAGCCACCTTTCATCGCTGCGCCGACGGCCGGCGAGCGCACGATCGACGACAGCGTGCGCCTGGCCTGGACGCGCAATGCCAAGGCCGCGCGCGTGCGACTGCAAGTCGCCGACACGCCGGACTTTGGTTCGCCACGCGTCGATCGCAACGATCTCGACGCCACCGAGGCCCGCATTGCGCTGCCGCTGGGCACGCACCACTGGCGCGTGGCCAGCATTCTGGCCAGCGGCGATCAGGGCCCGTTCAGCGATGCGCAGAGCTTCACACGCACCCTACCGCCCGCAGCGCCCCCGCCGGCAGAGCCGCAGAAAAACGCCGACGGTCTGCTGCTGCGCTGGCCGGCAAGCGGTCCTGCAGGCACGCGCTGGCAGGTGCAGTTGGCGCGCGACACCGGCTTTGCGCAACTGGTGCGCGACGAGACGGTGGCCGAGCCGCAATTGCTGCTGCGCGACCCGCCGTCCGGAACCTACTACCTGCGCGTGAAGACCATCGACGCCGACGGGTTTGCCGGCCCCTTCGGTCAAGCGCAGCAGATCGACGTGCCGTCGTCCCCGTGGTGGTGGCTGATCGTTCCGGCCGTGCTGCTGCTGCTGTGAGCATGAACCCAGACCGCCGTCTCACGTCGCTCTGGTGGGTGCCAGCCGGCGCTTTGCTCGCCGGGCTGCTGTTGGCCGCGCTGCCGCTGCATGAGACGCTGTCGCGCCCTTTCGTCGACGCGCAATCGCGCTGGGCTGCCGCGCCGCAGCCGGTGCAAGGTGTGCTCGTCATCGACATCGACGACGCCTCGCTGCGCGCGCTGCAGCCCCGCCTGGGCGCATGGCCCTATCCGCGCGACGTCTATGCACTGGCCATCGAAACCCTGCGCGGCGCCGGTGCCCGTGCCATTGCGATTGACCTGTTGCTGTCGGAACCGGGCAACGGCGACCGCGCCTTGTCGCGCGCATTGGCCCGCGAGGGCGCGCCGGTGGTGCTGGCGGCGGCGGGCCTGCGCGGGCCGGCGCAGCACAGCGCGCCCTCGAGCGGCCCGGCAGCAGCAACTCACCGCTTTGGCAACGCCGATGCCGGCAACGGCCCGCCAACGCAATCGTGGCCCGAACTGGCGTGGCCGGTGCGCAGCATCTGGCCGTCGCCCGAGCAGATGCCGCGCCTGGGCATCATCACCGACCCGCTCGACGAGGACGGCCGCTTGCGCCGCACTTCGCTCTGGCACCGGGCCGAAGGCCAACGCTGGCCTTCGTTCGCGCTGGCGGTATGGCAGGCCACCACGCCCATGAGTGCGGCGGCAAGCCCGCCGCCGTGGCCGGTCGATTCCCAAGGACGCATTGCAGTGCCGGCGCTGTTGCCTGGGCGCATGGCGCCGGTGTTGCCTTTCGACGTACTGGCGCGCGCAGCGCTGGGCGATGCCACCGGCAGCGAGATCGGTGCGCTGGTGCGCGACCGAGTGGTCTTTGTCGGCAGCAGCGCGCTGCTCGGCGACGCGGTGCTGGTTCCCGGCGGCCAGGTCAGCGGCACGGCGCTGCTGGCGCAGACGTACGCTGCGCTGCGCGACGGACACGTCATCGCGCCGCCGTCATGGCACACCGAAAGCGCGTTGATGGCGCTGGCGCTCATACCGGCGTTGCTGACCTGGCGTCGTGGCCGGGCGCGACCGGCGCGCGATGCAGTGGAAGCCCTGCTCGGTGTGGCCGCCGTGGTCGCGGCCGGCTGGGCCTGGGCCTATTGGGGCCACACGCAAACCCATTGGGCGCCACCGTTGGCGATGCTGCTGACGGGCGCAGCGCTGGCTTTGCTGGCCCATCAGCTGGCCATGGTGGCGACGCAGCGCAGGCTTGCGTATGAGCGCGCCGTGGCTGCGGAAGCGAGCCGCGCCAAGAGCGAGTTCCTGGCCAACGTCAGCCATGAGATCCGCACGCCGATGAATGCGCTGCTCGGCATTGCCGAGTTGCTGGCCGAAACCCAGCTCACACCCGAACAGCGGCGGCATATCGATGTCTTTCGCAGCTCAGGGCAGTCGCTGTTCGAGCTGATCAACGATCTGCTCGACCTGTCGAAAATCGAAGCCGGGAGGCTCGAGCTGCACACCGAACCGCTGCGCTTGCGTGCGCTGCTCGAAGAGCGCATCGCCTTGCTGGCGCCGCGCGCCCGCGAGAAGGGGCTGGCGCTGAAGCTCGAGATGGCCGACGACGTCCCGGCGGTCGTCAGCGGCGACGCGACGCGCCTGGCGCAGACACTGACCAACTTGCTCGGCAACGCCATCAAGTTCACGCCGGCCGGCAGCGTCACGCTCGGCGTGACGCGCGACGGCGGCGACACCCTGTGCTTTGCCGTCACCGACACGGGAATCGGCATCGCGCCGAGCAAGCTGGAGACGATCTTCGAGCCATTCACGCAGGCCGACGGCAGCGTGACGCGGGCCTTCGGCGGCACCGGCCTCGGCCTGTCGATCACACGCAGCCTGGTGCAACTGATGAACGGCACCATCAGCGTCACCAGCACGCCGGGCAGCGGCACCACCTTTTGGCTGCGCATGCCGATGCCAGCCGCGGAATTGCCGGCAGCGCAGGCCGCAGCAACGGCCGTGCTTTCGGCGGCGCTGCTGCCGGAACGCGCAGCCGGCACGCCGCTGGCCGTGCTGCTGGCCGAAGACAACGAGGTCAACGTCTACTTGTTCGAGGCCATGCTGGCCAAGGCCGGCTGCAAGATCAGCATCGCTCCCAATGGCCAGAGCGCCGTCGATCAATGGTTGCGCACCCATTTCGACGTGATCTTCATGGACGTACAGATGCCCGGCATGGACGGCCATGCCGCCACGCGCGCCATTCGCCAGCTCGAAACGCAGACGGGCCGGCCGAGAACGACGATCTACGCGCTGTCCGCGCATGCTTTTGCCACCGATGCGCAGGCCAGCCTGGCGGCGGGATGCGATGCGCACCTGACCAAGCCGGTGTCCAAGGTCACCTTGCTGGCGGCGCTGGGGACGCTGGGCCCGTCGTCAGTGGCAACGCCACTGCAACCGCCGCCGCAGCCTCAGCCGCGCTCGGCGGCGTTCGACGGCGAAGCTGCATTGGCGCGCATGGACGGCGACCGCGCGATGTACCAGCGCGTCCTGCAGCATGCCAGCGTCTTCATCTCCGACTGGCCCAACAGCCAGGACCGCGCGCTGGCCGCTGGCGACGCCGAGCAAGCACAGCGGCTGGCCCACGACTTGAAGAGCATCGCGGCAACGATCGGCGCGCAACCGCTGGCTGAGGCGGCGCTGGCGCTGGAACAGGTCTTCGGCAAACCGCCGCGGATGTCGCTGCACCTGCACAGCGCGCGAGCGCAGGTCGATCTGGCGATCGCCCCAG
The DNA here is from genome assembly GCA_031413095.1 of Burkholderiales bacterium. Taxonomy (GTDB): domain Bacteria; phylum Pseudomonadota; class Gammaproteobacteria; order Burkholderiales; family Burkholderiaceae_C; genus CADEEN01. The sequence continues at coordinate 18,020 of JANOEG010000253.1, forward strand.
TCATCCTGGCGCTCACCACAGAGCCTGCGAAATTGGCCCACCCCCGAAGCGGCTGACGCCGCTTCCCCCTCAGGGGGGCACCGCCAGCGGCCTGGCAACGCCAGTTCCGCGGCGGTTGCGCGGCTACAGCCTCTTACGCTCAACCCATGTGCAAACCGCCGTTGCACGAAAAGTCGGCACCGGTCGTGAAGCCCGAGTCGTTGCCTGCGAGCCAGGCCACCACCGAGCCGATCTCTTCCGGCGCGCCCAGGCGCTTGACCGGAATCGTCGCCACAATTTTTTCCAGCACCTCGGGCTTGATGGCCTTGACCATGTCGGTGCCGATGTAGCCCGGGCTCACCGTGTTGACCGTGACGCCCTTGGCCGCCATCTCCTGCGCCAGCGCCATTGTGAAGCCGTGCATGCCGGCCTTGGCCGCCGAGTAGTTGGTCTGCCCGGCCTGGCCCTTCTCGCCGTTGACGGAAGAGATCTGGATGATGCGGCCCCAGCCTTTTTCCACCATGCCCGGCACCACCTGCTTGGTGACGTAGAACATGCTGTTCAGGTTGGTGTCGATGACCGCCTTCCAATCGTCGGGCGTCATCTTCAGGAACATGCGGTCCTTGGTGATGCCGGCGTTGTTGACCAGGATGTCGATCGCGCCATGCTCGGCCACCGACTTGGTGAAGGCATCGACCGTGCTCTGCCAGTCGGCGACGTTGCCCACTGAGGCATAGAAGGTGTAGCCCAGCGCCTTCTGCTCGTCGATCCACTTCACGTGGTCGCGGCTCGGGCCGCAGCCGGCGATGACCTTGTGGCCGTCCTTGTGCAGGCGCTGGCAGATGGCGGTGCCGATGCCGCCCATGCCGCCGGTGACGTACGCTACTTTTTGTGCCATGTCTCTCTCCTGGTTGGTGTTGGGATTCTTACCGTTCGAC
>JANOEG010000254.1:0-10371 GCA_031413095.1 Burkholderiales bacterium
CTCGGCGCCGAGATCGAAAGCTACCAGACCGACCACGAAGGCGACATGTGCCAGCGCATTCACCGCGCTTACACCGAAGGCAAGGACGCGGTGCTGATCAACGCCGGCGCGTGGACGCACTACAGCTACGGCATCCGCGACGCACTGGCGATCCTGACCTGCCCGGTCGTCGAGCTGCACATGAGCAACATCCATGCACGTGAGGCCTTCCGCCATGTCTCGGTGTTCGCCGAGATCGTGAAGGGACAGATCTGCGGCTTCGGTGTCGACAGCTACCTGCTGGCGCTGCGCGCGGCGGTGTCGGCGGCCAAGGCCAAGTGACGCCTGACATCGACGCCCCGATCAGTCACGTTCTCGACGGCGTCGGCCCGTTTCAGGGACCGTCCAGGCGCACCGACAGATACAGCCCGAACCTTCCGCCGCGCAGGCGCAGTGTGAGCGCGGCATCCTCGTTCAACTGCGCGCGCAGCAGCGTACCGCGAGCCAGTTGATGCAGCGAAGCGACCGGCGGCGGGCCGGCGTCGCTCGCCACGAGGTGCGACGAGCCGCCCCGCGCCGCGGGCTCGCCGTCGCCGTGCACTTCGAAGGTCGAGCGCGAGCGCTGGAACACCTGGCTGCGCAGAGCCGGCGCCGGTGCCGACGCGGTCTGGGGCGCGCCCTGCTCGGCCCCGGGCACCGCCCGAGACATGGTCGGCGCCAGCGCGAGGACGGCAGCGGCGGCCAGCACGCGAACGCCCATGGCCGCGCTCCGAGCTCGTCAGCTCAGCGGTCGGTCCAGAGAGCGTCGAAATCGCTGCCGTCGTGACGGCTTGCGTCCAGCTCGTTCGCCAGCCAGGCCAGGCGGATGTCTTCGCAGCAAGCCTCAGCGTCGTCACCCAAAGGGTCGAATTCGTCGATGGCCTGTTCGATGCGCGTGATGCCCATGTCTGCCTCCAGGGGTTGCAGCGGCCGGAAGTGGCCTGCCTGACCCTGGGTTGCAGCGACGGCCGTTGCGGTTCAATGCGACGGACGATCATCCTGCGAGCCGCCGCTGCCGAGGCACTCATGAACCGTCTTCACAACACCGGCCGCAACACCTGCGCCGTCTCCTGCAACAGCGGCAACACCGCCTCGACCATGTGCTCGCCGCTCTTGTAGGCCGGCATCGGCACCGTCATGCCCACCGCGCCGCGGCAGCGGCCCTTGCGGTCGATCAGTGCCACCGACATGCCGCGCAGGCCGGCGTCGAGCGCCTGCTCGCTGTGCCAGTAGCCGAGCGTGCGCGTCTGCTTGATCTGCTCCCGGAACTCCTTCGGATCGGTGACCGAGCGGGCGGTGAACGACGCGAACTCGTGCGCGCCGATCCACTCGTCCAGAGCTGCATCGTCGAAGGTGGCCAGGATCACGTAGCCCGGCGTCACCACATGCGCCGGCACGCGCACGCCGACGCCGTAGCCGATGGTCAGCCAGCGCGGCGGCGCACTGCGCGCGATGTAGATCACCTCGTGATCGTCGAGCACGCTGACGTTGACCGTGTGCCCGCACTGCGCGGACACGCGCTGGATGAAGGGCTGCACCAGGCGCGGCAAGCGCGCTGCTTCGAGATAGCCCTGCCCGAGCCGCAGCACGCGCGGCGCGAGCCAGAACTGCTTGCCGTCGGTGGCGGCATAGCCAAAGTGCACCAGGCTCAACAGGTAGCGCCGCGCGGCTGTGCGCGTCAGGCCGGCACGCAGCGCGGCATCGCTCGGCGTGAGCTGCGGGTGATCGTCGTCGAAGGCCTCGATCACACGCAGCCCCTTGCCGAGGCCATCGACCAGGTCGCGGCGCTCGATCTCCATCGCAACGGCAGCCATCGTTGTTGTCTCCGTACTTACCCGAGTAACGCTCGCAGGGCGCGCAGCGTGCGCGATTATCGCGCGCCCAAGGGTTGAATCGCTTGTCCCGGCGGCCGTAGCTTTCTATCTTCCGCTCCACACCACATTGCACAAAACCCGGGCAAGAAGTCTTGATCCACCCTCCAACAAAAGGCGCTCGGCCATGACCGACTTCTTTCAACTGCTCATCAGCGGCATGGCCACCGGCGCGATCTATGCGCTGGCGGCCCTCGGCTTCACGCTGCTCTGGCAGGCCAGCGGCACCATCAACTTCGCGCAGGGCGAGTTCGTGATGCTGCCGGCGTTCATGATGCTGGCCTTCGCCGCCTTCGGCGCGCCGCTGCTGATGAGCTTCGTGCTCACCTGTGCGGTGTCGATCGTGGTGCTGGGCTGGGCCTTCAAGCGCGGCATCGCCGACCCGCTGCTGCGCTTCGGGCTGATGCCGATCGTGGTCGCCACCATCGGCCTGTCGATCGCGGCGCGCAACGGCATCCGCGCCGGCTACAGCGCCGAGGCGCATCCGTTCCCGTCGATGTTCGCCGACAAGCTGTTCAACATCGCCGGCGTCAACGTCACCCTCGCCGACATCGGCACGCTGGTGGTGGCACTGGCGCTGGTGCTCGGCACGCAGTGGTACCTCGGCAAGACCGTCACCGGCCGCGCGATGCAGGCGGTAGCTCAGAACACCGAGAGCGCGACGGTGCTCGGCATCAACGTGCCGCGCATGATCTTCTACACCATCGACATCAACGCGGTGATGGCCTGCGAGGCGGCACTGATGGTGACGACGACCTACCTGGCCAAGTTCGACATGGGCGAGTCGCTCGGCACCAAGGCCTTCTTCGCCGCGATCATCGGCGGCTTCAACAACAGCCGCGGCGCGCTGCTCGGCGGTGTGATCGTCGGCGTGTCGGAGAACCTGGCTGCGGCCTACATCTCGCCGGCCTACAAGGACGCGGTGGCGCTGGTGATCTTCATGGTCGTGATCCTGTTCAAGCCGCAAGGCCTGCTCGGCAAGAAGGTGGAGCGAAAAGTATGAAGACCATTCACTGGGTCATTGCGGCCGTCGTCGCGGCCGTGCTGCTGTTCGTGCCGCCCTTCCTCAAGAACTACGGCATCTACCTGTTCAGCTACTGGCTGGTGTTCGTGATCGCGACGATGGGGCTGAACCTGACGATCGGCTACGCAGGCCAGAAGTCGCTCGGCCATGCGGCCTTCTTCGGCATCGGCGCCTACACGGTGGCGATCCTGCTCAAGGCCGGCATCAGCTTCTGGATCGGGCTGCCGCTGGCGATGATAGGCTGCTTCGTCATCGGCCTCGGCCTGGGCTTCCCCGCGCTGCGGGTGCAGACCATCTACCTCGCCTTCGCGACGCTCGGCTTCAACACCGCGATCTGGCTGGTGATGCGCAACGAGGAGTGGCTCACCGGCGGCACCTTCGGCATCAACAACATCGCGCGGCCGGGGCTGTTCGGCCTCGACCTGTCGAGCAACCTGAAGTTCTACTACTTCATCCTCGGCGTCACGGTGATCATGTGTGCGCTGCTGTGGAAACTGCTGCACTCGCCCTGGGGCAAGGCCTTCACGGCGCTGCGCGACAACCCGATCCGCGCCGAGAGCCTGGGCGTCAACATCCAGGCCTACACGCTGCTGTCGTTCGCCATCGGCGCGGTCTATGCCGGCGTGGCGGGTGCGCTGTTCGCGCCGCTGGTGGAATTCATCGAGCCCGCGCCGTTCACCGTCGGCGCGTCGATCATGATGTACCTGATGGTGGTCGTCGGCGGCGCCGGCTACTTCTGGGGGCCGCTGCTGGGCTCGGCGGTCGGCGTGATCCTGCCGGAGTGGCTGCGCTTCGCGCAGGGCTGGTACCTGTTCGTGTTCGGCACCGCGGTCGTGCTGCTGATGCTGTGGCTGCCCGATGGTTTGCTGAGCATTCCCGACAAGCTGCGCGCCAGGAGGCTGTCGCGCGAGGCCAATGCGGCTCGCACGGCGGCTGCCGCCAAGCTGGGAGCACAGCCATGACGCTGCTGAAAGTCACCGGCCTGAAGAAGGCCTACGGCGCGATCAAGGCCGTCGACGGCGTCAGCTTCGAAGTCATGCCGGGCGAGATCTTCGGCGTCATCGGGCCCAACGGCTCGGGCAAGACGACGATGTTCAACTCGGTGCTCGGCCAGATCGACCCCGACGAGGGCAAGATCGAACTCAACGACCACGACATCACGGGCCTGTCCCCACAGCAGTTGAACCAGAAGGGAGTCGGCCGCACCTTCCAGACGCTGCAGGTGTTCGGCAAGATGACGGTGCGCGACAACCTGATCGTCGCCGCGCAGGAACACGTGGGCTCGATGTGGGGCCGCATGTTCGCGCCGAGCGACTCGGGCCTGGGCGCCAAGGCCGATTCGCTGATTGACCAGTTCCGCATCCGCCATGTCGCCGACAAGAAGGCGGGCGAGCTCAGCTACGGCCAGCAGAAGCTGGTCGACATTGCGATGGCCTTCATGAGCGAACCCGACCTGGTTCTGCTCGACGAGCCCTGTGCCGGCGTCAATCCGAGCCTGGTCGGCGGCATCAGCTCGCTGCTGAAGGAGTTGAACAAGACGCGCCGGCCGGACGGCAGACACAGCTCGTTCGTCGTCATCGAACACAACATGGACTTCGTGATGGACCTCTGCCACCGCATCCTGGTGATGGTCGAGGGCAAGGTCATGGCCATCGGCACGCCGGCCGAAATCCGCGCCAACAAGCAGGTGCTCGACGCCTACCTCGGGAACTGACATGAGCAGCAACGACATCGCGATCGAGTTCGACAACGTGCTCGCCGGTTATGGCGAGTTCATGATCCTCAACAACCTGAGCCTGAAAGCCAAGCGCGGCAAGATCACGCTGCTGCACGGGCCCAACGGCGCCGGCAAGAGCACCGTGCTGAAGACCCTGTTCGGCCTGCTCAAGGTGCGCCAGGGCAGCATCAAGCTCGACGGCAAGGACATCACCGGCATCAGCTCCAAGGCGCTGCTGGTCGAACATGGCGTGGCCTTCGTGCCGCAGGGGCGCAATCTGTTTGGCCAGTTGACCGTGTACGAGAACCTCGAACTCGGCGGCATCACGCTCGGCATGAAAACCGCGCGCGAGCGCATTCCGGAAGTGCTGGAGCGCTTTCCGCGCGTCAAGGAGCGCATCAACTCGGCCGCGTCGTCGCTGTCGGGCGGCGAGCAGAAGCAGCTCGAAGTCGGCCGCGCGCTGCTGCTGCGGCCCAAGGTGCTGCTGATCGACGAGCCGTCGATCGGCCTGTCACCGCTGGTGGTGGCCGATGTGTTCCATCTGCTGCGCGGGCTGGCCGATCAGGGCACGACCGTGCTGATGGTCGAGCAGAACGTCAAGAGCGCGCTGAAGATGGCCGACGAAGCGATCGCGTTGGAATCCGGCCGGCTGGTGCTGCACAAGCGCGCCGACGAGTTGCTGAACGATCCGAACATAGAGCGCCTGTTCCTCGGCGGGGTGCATGCCGCAGCGCCGGCGTCGGCGACCGTTTAGCCGATCAGCGCTTTCCCGCCTGCGATTGCATCTGGATCAAGGCCTTGAGCTGGCCTTGCAGGCTGGCCACGTCCTTCTGCTGTTCGACCACGACACGCCGGATCTCAGACAGTTGGCCCGTCAAGTCGCTCACGCGGTCCTTCAGCGCGCCGATGCCCGACAGGCGATCGAGGATGTCGGTGACGATACTCATTGGAGTGCCTGCGTGCAACGCACTCCGGTGCGAGCGCCTTCGGGCGGCCGGGCGGCGCTCATTCGCTCGATGCGCGCAGCTTGGTGATCTCGGCCATGAAGGCTTTGTGGCTCTTGGCGTTGGCGTCGAGCGCCTTGACCATGGCCTTGATATCCGCCTCGGCGCGTTTTGTTGCTTCATCGAGCTGCGCCAGCTCGACCGGACTGACCCCCAGAAGCAGCCCGTCCACCGCCTCGCGCACGAGGTCGGACGACTTTCGGCCCGTCGCCTTGGCCTTAGCAGCGAGTTCCTTCTTTTGCTTGGGTTCCAGATAGACCTGAGTCAACACCAGTGCCATGCTGCACCTCCTGTATGGCAATATATATCGGTATGGGGAAGCTTTCAACCCCACCCAAGGCGCGCCTTGGAAAGAAGCTGGCAAAAGCGGCGGTTGCGCCGGCCATGGCCTAAGCTTCGCCCCCTGCGTGATCAGGAGCAAGACCATGAACATCTTCGTCACCGGCGCCGCCGGCTACATCGGCGGCAGCGTCGCCGCGGCGCTGATGAGCGCGGGCCACCGCGTGAGCGGTCTGGTGCGCAACGACGAACGCGCCGCACAGGTGCGCTCGCGCGGCATCGTGCCGATGCTTGGCACGCTCGACGACGACGCGCTGCTGGCGCGTTGCGCGAGGACGGCCGATGCGGTGATCCATTGCGCCGATGCCGACCACCGGGCCTCTGTGGCCTCGATGCTCAATGCCTTGCGCGGCAGCGGCAAGACCTTCATCCAGACCAGCGGTTCGGGCGTCGTTGCCGACGGCGCCAACGGTGAACGCAGCGATTCGGTGTACGCCGAAGACACACCGGTGCAGCCGGTGCCCGCACGCGAGGCGCGCGTGGCCCTCAACCGCGACATCCTCGCCGCCGCGCAGCACGGCGTGCGCGCCATGGTCATCGCGCCGACCATGATCTACGGCCGCGGCACCGGCGCCAACCCGAACAGCATCCAGGTGCCGAAGATGATCGCCCTGGCGCGCAAGGCCGGCGTCGCCAAGTACATCGGCCGCGGCGAAAACGTCTGGTCGAACGTGCACATCGAAGACCTGGCCGATCTGTACCTCGCGGCGCTCGACCGTGCACCGGCCGGCGCCTTCTACTACGCCGAGAACGGCGAGTGCTCGATCAAGCAGATCGCCGAAGAGATCGCCCAGGCGCTGAAGCTCGGCGGCACGGCGTCGATGACGCAAGCCGAAGCCGCCACCGAATGGGGCGAAGGCTCTGCCCGCTGGAGTTTTGGCTCCAACAGCCGGGTGCGCGCCGTGCGTGCACGAAGCGAGCTGGGCTGGGCGCCGCACCGCGAGGGCCTGCTGGCGTCGATCGGCGGCTGACTTCTCAGCCCGCGGCGATGCGTTTTCGCCCTGCCTCGCGAAACTCGGTCGGCGTGTGGCCGCCGTGCTTCTTGAAGAAGCGGCCGAAGTAGGCCTCGTCGTCGAAGCCGAGTTCGGCCGCCACTTGCTTGATGCTGAGCGTGGAATAGACCAGCTCGCGCTGCGCCTCGTGCATCACGCGCGCATTGATCGCGTCGAGCGTGGACATGCCGAGCAGCTCGCGCGACAGGCGGCCGAGCTGACCGGCGGTGACGCCGAGCGAGCGCGCATAACGTTCCACCGCCCAGCGCTCGCGAAAGTGCGCGTCGAGCAGCGCCCGAAAACGTTCGAGGCGCTGCGCCTGGCGCGAGCGCGGATCGCCGCCCTCGCCCTGCGTGCTGTGGCTGATGCGCGCCACCTGCACCATCAGCGCGGCCAGCAGCGACATGCCCGCCGCGCCGCTGGCCAGGCCGGTCGTGCGGGCCTCGCGCGCGATGGCGTCGAACAGCGGCACCAGCGCTTCGGCGTGCCGTCCCTCGCGATCCACCGGCAGAACGGCCGGTTGCAAGACCTGCTGGCGCAAGGCGGGCGCCAACGCGTCGAGCAGTGCTTCGAGCGGACGCTGCGCCGCGGTGATCACCGTGCCGTCGGTGTCGATCGCGTAGTGGAAGCCGTGCACGCAATGCGCCGGCACGATGACGAGGCACGGCGGCACAAGAGCCCAGCGCCGGCCGTCGATCATCGCTTCGCCGCCGCCGCCCTGCTCCACGTACAGCACCTGCAGCATTGCCTCGTGCACATGCGGGTCGATCTCCCAGTTGTGCGCGCCCGAGCGCACGGGGATGCGCTCGCAATGCACGAGTTGCACATCGGCCGGCAAGGCCTCGTCACCGTACAGGGCAACGCGCGGGATCGAAGTCATGCACGAATTGTCCGGTACTTGGCCGCAACTGTCGATTGAGTGCCGGTGCCAATGGGCGGACCATTCGCCCCATGAACGCACACCCCCATTGGCTCGGACTCGAAGGCCGCGTCTGCGTGGTCACCGGCGCGGCCAGCGGCATCGGCCTGGCGACGGCGCAGGCGCTGGCCGCCGCGGGCGCATTGGTAGCGCTGATCGATCGTGACGGCGATGTGGCGCGCGCAGCTGCCGTGCAGATTGGCGGCAAGGCAATCGGCGTGGCCTGCGACATCGCCGACGAAGCCGCGGTGCGCGACGCCGCTGCGCAAGTGCGGCGCGAACTCGGTGCGATCTACGGCCTGGTCAACAACGCCGGCTTCCTGCGCGCCGGTGCGCTCGAAGACGTGAGCCTGGCCGACTGGAACGCCGTGCTCGCCGTCAACCTCACCGGCCAATTGCTGTGCTCGCGCGAATTCGGGCGCGACATGCTGGCCGCCGGCAAGGGTGCGATCGTGCACATCGCGTCGATCTCGGCCTTTCATCCGCAAACCCGCAGCGGCGCTTACAGCGCGAGCAAAGCCGGCGTGCTGCTGCTCAACAAGCAGCTCGCCGCCGAGTGGGGCCCGCGCGGTGTGCGCAGCAACGCCGTCTGCCCCGGCATGATCCGCACCGCGCTGTCGTCGAAGTTTTATGAAGTGCCCGGCTTCGAGGCCGCTCGTGCTGCGGTCACCGCCAGCCGCCGTGTCGGCGAGCCGAGCGACATCGCCGAGCCTGCCATGTTCCTACTCTCGGACCGCGCCGCCTACATCAACGGCACCGAGCTGCTGGTCGACGGCGGCCTGGACTGCATGCTGATGGACATGGTGCCGCGCCCCGGCTACAACCAGACGACAGGAGACAAGCCATGACGGATAAAACGATCGAATGCGACGTGCTGGTGATCGGCTCCGGCGCCGGCGGGCTCTCGACCGCGATCACCGCGCGCAAGGCCGGGCTCGAGGTCATCGTCGCCGAGAAGGAGCCTGTCTTCGGCGGCACCACCGCGTTCTCGGGCGGCGTGCTCTGGGTACCCGGCAGCCCGTACGGCAAAAAGCAGAACGCGGCCGACACGCGCGAGGCCGCGCGCCAGTACCTGAAGAACGAGACCGGCGCGTTCTTCGACGCCGCGGCGGTCGATGCCTTCCTCGACAACGCGCCGCAGATGGTCGAGTGGTTCGAGCGCGAGACGAGCGTCAAGTTCGTGCCGACGCTCTACCCCGACTACCACCCGAACGTGCAAGGCGGCGTGGACATCGGCCGCTCGATCCTCGCCGCACCTTTCGACATCCGCGGCCTCGGCAAGGACATGGCGCGGCTGCGCTCGCCGCTGAAGACGATCACCTTCATCGGCATGATGTTCAACTCGAGCAACGCCGACCTGAAGCATTTCTTCAACGCGACGAAGTCGATCGAGTCGGCCTGGTACGTGGCCAAGCGGCTGGCGACGCACATCAAGGAGATGCTGCTGTACCGGCGCGGCATCAACGTCACCAGCGGCAATGCGCTGGCGGCGCGGCTGGCGAAATCGGCGCTCGATCTGGGCGTGCCGATCTGGACCTCCTCGCCGGCGAAGAAACTGATCAGTGAGCAAGGCGCCATCCGTGGCGCCGTGGTGATGCACGATGGCGTCGAGACCGCCGTGCGTGCACGCCATGCCGTGGTGCTGGCCTGCGGCGGTTTCCCGCACGACCGCGCGCGCATCGGCCGCGCTTATCCGCACCTGGCGAGCGGCGGCGAACACCATTCGCCGACGCCGGTGGGCAACACGGGCGACGGCATCACGCTTGGCGAGAGCGCCGGCGGGCGCTTCGATATCCGCTTCAAATCGACCTCGGCCTGGATGCCGGTGTCGCGCGTGCCGAACGGCGACGGCACCTACGGCGTCTTCCCGCACCTGCTCGACCGCTACAAGCCCGGCATCATCGGCGTGACCCGCGAGGGCACGCGCTTCTGCAACGAGTCCGACTCGTACCACGATGTCGGCGCGGCGATGATCGAAGCGTGCCGCGGTGAGAAGGAAACTGCGATGTGGCTGGTCTGCGACCAGGCCGCATTGAACAAGTACGGCCTGGGCTACGTCAAGCCCGCGCCGATGCCGGTGGGAGGCCTCATCCGCAAAGGCTATCTGTTCAAGGGCCGCACGCTGGCCGAACTCGGCGCAGCCACAGGCATCGATGGTGCGCAGCTCGAACGCAGCGTCGCCGAATACAACGTCGGTGCCGAGCGCGGTGAAGACCTGCAATTCGGCCGCGGCACGACGACCTTCAACCGCTATCTGGCCGATGCGGCGCACAAGCCGAACCCCTGCGTCGCACCGGTCAAGCAAGGCCCGTTCTACGCGGTCAAGGTCTTCATGGGCGACCTCGGCACCTTCGACGGCCTCTCCACCACGCCCGAGGGCCAGGTGCTTTCGACGCGCGGCACCGTCATCGACGGCCTGTACGCGGTGGGCAACGACCGCGCGTCGATGATGGGCGGCAACTACCCCGGCGCCGGCATCACGCTCGG
>JANOEG010000255.1:0-6242 GCA_031413095.1 Burkholderiales bacterium
CTTGAAGCGCTTGAACCAGCCCGAGCTCGACAGCAGCAAGCCGCCCGCGCGGTGCCGCCAGGCGCCGGTGAGGCACGGCAGCAGAGCGACCAAGCGCACCGCGTTGCCGCCGCCGCGCACACGCTGCATGCCGTAGTTCAGGCGGATCGCTGCCGGCTGCGTGGTGCCGAGATCGCGCGCCAGGCCGCGCACCTCGTCGGCCGTGACGCCGCAGACCTCGGCCGCGCGCTCGGGCGGCCACTCGGCGATGCGTTTTTGCAGGCGGTCGAAACCCTCGACATGCTGCGTGATGTATTCGTGGTCCAACCACTGCTGCGTCACCAGCTCGTGCATCACGCCCAGCGCCAGCGCGCCGTCGGTGCCGGGCAGCAGCGCGATGTGCTGGTGGCACTTCTCGGCGGTCTCGGTGCGCCGCGGATCGATCGCGATCAGCTTGGCACCACAGCGCTTGGCCTCTTGCGCGAGCGTCCAGAAATGCAGGTTGCTGGCGATCGAGTTACTGCCCCAGATGACGATCAGCTTGCTCTCGGCGAAGAAGCGGGTCTGCATGCCGATCTTGGCGCCGTAGGTGGCCGCGATGGCGTCGCCGCCGGCGGCCGAGCAGATCGTGCGGTCGAGCAGCGAAGCACCGAGCTTGTGGAAGAAGCGCTGCGCCATGCCTTCGCCTTGCACCAGGCCCATCGTGCCGGCATAGCTGTAGGGCACAACAGCCTGCGCATCTCGCGCCGCAATGGCTTTGAGGCGCTGCGCGATGTCGTTCAACGCCTCGTCCCACGACACCCGCACGAACTCGCCTTTGCCCTTGGCGCCGACCCGTTTCATGGGGAATGTCAGGCGCTCGTCGTGGTAGGTCCGCTCGGCGTAGCGGCTGACCTTGGTGCAGAGCACGCCTTGCGTCGTCGCGTGATCAGGATCGCCCTGGATGCGGACCACGCGCCCCGCCTCGACTGTGACGCGCATCGCGCAGGTGTCGGGGCAATCGTGCGGGCAGGCGGCGTGAACCGTGCGGGACACAAGACTTGGCGCAGCTACGGTGCTCATGAATGAACTATTGCACACTGACTGGGCATGCGTCACGCGCAGGCTGCTCCATCCGCGGGCAATCGGCGGACACTTGGGTCAACTTGACCCTCTGTGCACCGCCATGTTCCGCCGCACGCTCCTCAAACGCACCCTCGCCAGCTCGGCCGCCCTGGCCCTGCCCGCTTTTGCGCAAGGACGCAGCCTGCTGATCGGCCAGTCCGTTGCCCTGACGGGCCCAGCGGCACAGCTCGGCATCCAGATGAACGCCGGCGCCAAGCTCTGGATCGATCAGATCAATGCCAACGGCGGCATCAACGGCCAGACGATCGAACTGCGCGTTGCCGACGACGGCTACGAGCCCGACCGCTGCAAGGCCAACACCGAAAAGTTCATCAAGGACGATGCCTTCGCGCTGCTCGCCTACGTCGGCACGCCGACCTGTGCCGCCGCACTGCCGTTGATCAACGAAGAGAAAATTCCCTTCTTCGGTCCCTTCACCGGCGCCGAAATCTTGCGCGAGCCGTTCTCGAAATCGATCTTCCACCTGCGCGCTTCGTACTACGACGAGACCGAGCTGATCGTCAAACAGCTCACCTCGCTCGGCCTGAACCGGATCGCGGTCTTCTACCAGAACGACGCCTACGGCAAGGCCGGCCTGGAGGGCACGGTGCGCGCGCTGAAGCGCCGCAACCTCGAAGCCGTGGCCACGAGCACAGTCGAGCGCAACACGATCGACGTGGCCAAAGCGGTGGCAGAGATCGTGCCGAAGAACGCCAACGCCGTCGTGCAGATCAGCGCCTACAAATCCTGCGCTGCGTTCATCCGCGAAGCGCGCAAGGCCGGCTTCGGCGGCACCTTCTTCAACGTTTCGTTTGTCGGCACGCAAGCGCTGGCCGACGAGCTGAAGAACGAAGGCGCCGGCGTGATGATCAGCCAAGTCATGCCCTTCCCGTACACCGCGGCGGTGGCGATCACCCGCGAGTTCCAGGCTGCGGCCACCAAGGCCGGCTCGGTGCAGACCAACTACTCGAGCCTCGAAGGCTACTTGGCGGCCAAGGTTTTTACCGAGGGCCTGAAGCGCGCGCCGAAGAACGCGACACGCGAGCAATTGATCGCCGGGCTCGAATCGATCCAGCGCGCCGACTTTGGCGGCTTCATGGTGGACTTCGGTTCACGCGACCACGTGGCATCCAGCTATGTCGATCTGTCGATGCTGACCGGAGACGGCAAAGTCCGCCGCTGACGCAAGGAGAGTGAAGATGAATGTCGGTCCCGTTCAAAAACGCACGCGCCGTCATGCACTCAAGCAATTGGTGGGCGCAGCCGCCGCCACCGTGGCCGCCCCGCTGTTTGCGCAGACCGCCAGCCGCAGCATCGTGCTCGGCCAGTCTGCCGCCTTCAGTGGCCCGGCGGCTCAGCTCGGCGAACAGTTCAAGCGCGGTGCGCTGCTTTTCTTCGATCGCCAGAATGCCAAGGGTGGTGTCAACGGCCGCACGATCGAGCTGAAGAGCATCGATGACGGCTACGAGCCCGACCGCTGCAAGGCCAACACCGACAAGCTGATCAAGGACGGCGTGTTCGCGCTCTTCGGCTACATCGGCACCCCGACCAGCCTGGCCGCGTTGCCGCTGGCCAGCGCGGCGCAAGTGCCGTTCATCGCCCCGTTCACCGGCGCGCAGGCCCTGCGCGAGCCGTTCAACCGTATCGCCTTCCATGTGCGGGCGTCGTACTTCGACGAGACCGCCGAGATCGTCAAGCAGGTGACGTCGATCGGCGCAAAGCGCATCGCCGTCTTCCACCAGAACGACTCCTACGGCAAGGCCGGCCTCGACGGTGTGGTGCGCGCGCTGAAGCCGCTCAATCTCGAGCCCGCTGCCCTGGGCACGGTCGAGCGCAACACGGTCGACGTGGCAGCGGCGGTGAAGTCGATCCTGGCCGGCAAGCCCGACGCGATCGTGCAGATCAGCGCCTACAAGTCCTGCGCGGCCTTCATCCGAGAAGCGCGCAAGGCCGGCTATGGCGGCGCCTTCTACAACGTCAGCTTCGTCGGCACCAAGGCGCTGGCCGATGAGCTCGGCGCCGATGCACGCGGCGTCATCGTCAGCCAGGTCATGCCCTACCCCTACTCGCCGGCCTCACCGCTGTCGGGCGAGTACCTCGCAGCAGGCAAAGCCGTCGACGGTGACAAGTTCGAGCCCAACTACAGCAGCATCGAGGGCTTCGTCGCCGCCAAGACGTTCAGCGAGGCCTTGAAGCGCATGACCGGTGCACCAACGCCGGACACGCTGATCGCGAGCCTGGAATCGCTGCGTGAACTCAACCTGGGCGGGTTCTTCGTGGACTTCAGCGCCACCAAGCGCATGGGGTCGCGTTACGTCGATCTGACGATCCTCTCCAGCGACGGCAAGGTCCGGCGGTAGGCCTCGCGCCCGTCAAGAACTCAGCTCCGAGGAAGTTCATGGTGAAGCTCTCACTTGCCGCGCGTCTGCGCCGTCGAACGCTGATGGGTATCGCCGCGGGCAGCGTTTTCACTGCGATGACCCAGGCCGCCGAGCCGGGCGTCAGCGCCGGTGAGATCGTCATCGGCCAGAACATCACGCTGCAAGGCGGAAAGAACCGCTACGGCGTGGCCGCGCTGGACGGCATCAAGCTCCATTTCGAGGCCGTGAATGCCGCGGGCGGCGTTCACGGCCGCAAGCTCGTGCTGCGCACACTTGATGACGACAACAAGAGCCCGGCGGCCGAAGCCAATGCGCGC
This sequence comes from Burkholderiales bacterium, assembly GCA_031413095.1. Lineage (GTDB taxonomy): Bacteria > Pseudomonadota > Gammaproteobacteria > Burkholderiales > Burkholderiaceae_C > CADEEN01. The sequence continues at coordinate 3,782 of JANOEG010000255.1, forward strand.
AAGCTCGTCAGCGAAGGTGCCTTCATCCTGTTTGCATCGCAGGAAGGCGGACCGTCGACGGCCGTGGCCAAGGCGGCCGAGGAGCTGCGCGTGCCGTTCTTCGGGCCGATGGCCGGCTCGCCGAACTTGCGCCGGCCGCACTCGCCGATGGTGTTTCCGGTGCGCGCCGAGCACCGTGACGAGTTTCGTGCGCTGATGGAGTGGGGCAAACGCACAGGCCTCAAGAGCGTAGGCTTCTTCCATGCCGATTCCGACGTCGGCCGCGCCCACCTCGACAACGTCAAGATCGCTGCCGCACAGCTCGGCATGAACGTGACGCTGACACTGCCGTTCAAAGGCGATGTCAGCGACGCGCAGCTCGACGACATGGCGGGCCAGATCACGACCGCGCAGCCCGACATGGTGATCAACCATGGCAGCGCGGGCCTGTATGCCAAGCTGATTGCCAAGGCACGCAAGGCTCGCATCAAGACGACGTTCATGGCCGTCAACTCCGGCTCGACGCAGCTCGCCAACGACTTGGGGCCGCTGGCTCACGGCATGGTGTTTGCGCAAGTAGTGCCGAGCCCATGGGAGCGCAAACACGCGATCTCGCGTGAGTATCAGGAAGCGATGACCAAGAGCCGGCCCGGCGTCGCGCTGAGCTACGGCGGCCTCGAAGGCTACCTGACGGCCAAGGCGCTGGTGCTGGCGCTGCAGTCGACGGGCAAGGACCTGACGCGGGCGAACTTCATCACCGCGCTCGAGCGCTCCACCTTCGAGCTGGGTGGCATGAACGTGCGCTACACGCCGAAGTCGCACGATGGGTCGAACTTCGTCGATCTCTCGATGTTCTCCAGGGACGACCGCTTCATCCACTGAAGCCCGCAACGGCTCGCGACAAAGGGCCGAGGCGTAAACTGGTTTTCTCGTTGTCTTGAGACTCGACTCTCATGTTCGCCATCGACTCGATCCTCGCCGACGCCGCCAGCATCGCCACGCTGCGGCGCGACATCCACGCCCACCCCGAACTCTGCTTCGAAGAAGTGCGCACCAGCGACCTGATCGCCAAAGCGCTGACCGACTGGGGGATTCCGGTGCACCGTGGCATGGGCACGACAGGCGTTGTCGGCATCGTCAAGGGCGGCACGTCGTCGCGCGCGGTGGGGCTGCGCGCCGACATCGACGCGCTGCCGATGACCGAGTTCAACAAGTTTGCCCACGCCAGCCGGCACGCCGGCAAGATGCACGCCTGCGGCCACGACGGCCATACCGCGATGCTGCTCGGCGCGGCCAAGCATTTTTCGAAGCAGCGCGATTTCGACGGCACCGTTTACCTGATCTTCCAGCCGGCCGAAGAAGGCGGTGGCGGCGCACGCGAGATGATCAAGGACGGCCTGTTCGAGAAGTTCCCGATGGAGGCGATCTTCGGCGCCCACAACTGGCCGGGCATGAAGGCCGGCCAGTTCGGCGTCAAGACCGGGCCGTGCTTTGCGTCGAGCAACGAATTCAAGATCACGATCCGCGGCAAGGGCAGCCATGCCGCGCTGCCGCACAACGGCATCGACCCGGTGCCGATCGCCTGCCAGATGGTGCAGGGCTTCCAGACCATCATCACCCGCAACAAGCGGCCGATCGATGCCGGCGTGATCTCGGTGACGATGATCCACGCCGGTGAGGCCACCAACGTCGTGCCCGACAGCTGCGTCATCGAAGGCACGGTCCGCACCTTCACGCTCGAGGTGCTCGACATGATCGAGCAGCGCATGCGCGCCGTGGCCGAGCACACCTGCGCTGCCTTCGGCGCGCAGTGCGAGTTCGTCTTCCATCGCAACTACCCGCCGACGATCAATCACGACGCCGAGACCGCGTTCTTCCGCCGCATTGCGGCCGATGTGGCCGGCAAGGACAACGTGCTCGAGTTTGAGCCGACGATGGGCGCGGAAGATTTCAGCTATTTCCTGCAGGCCAAACCGGGCTGCTATTTCCTCATCGGCAACGGCGACGGCGCGCACCGCGACATGGGCCATGGCGAGGGCCCCTGCATGCTGCACAACCCGAGCTACGACTTCAATGACGACCTGATCCCGCTCGGCGCGACGATGTGGGTGCGGCTGGCTCAGGCCTGGCTGGCGCAGCCGCGCGCGCCAGGCTGACCTGTTCAGGTCAAACGTTTCAACAGTGCAGCCGTCGAGCCATCGAGGCCTGCAGTGTCGCCTGTCGCAAAACGCGGCAACAGGCGGTTGGTCAGCGCCTTGCCGAGCTCCACGCCCCACTGATCGAAGCTGTTGATGCCCCACAGCGCGCCGCTGGTGAAGACGCGGTGTTCGTAGAGCGCGGTCAGCGCACCCAACGAGCGCGGCGTCAACGCGTCGAGCACGAGGGTCGTGCTCGGTCGGTTGCCAGGGAAGCTGCGGTGTTGCGCAAGTTGCGCGCGGTCGAAGGTGGCGGATGCCGTCGGCGCCGGATCCTTCATCGCTTC
>JANOEG010000256.1:0-5012 GCA_031413095.1 Burkholderiales bacterium
CCACGCGATGTTGCCGACCGCGCTGACCTTGGGCGCGATGGTGCCTTGGCTGACGACAGCGGTGGCCAGGCCGAGGTTCTGCTGCACGCGCGGACTCACCGTGACAGTGCCGGTGTCGGCGCCGCCCGCACCGGCATACACCGGCACCAGCATCATGTCCATGAACGGCGACTTGGCCGGCGCGTCGAAGCGTTTGCCGGGCACCATCGGGTCGTGGTAATACAGCACTTCGCGGCCGGTGACAGCGTCCATGTCGCCCGCTTTCACGCCGTCCTTTATGTGGCGCTTGGTGGCGGCTTCGCCTTGCGGAATGGTCCAGACCGACGGGTCGGCCGAGGCAGTGGATGTCGCGGCCGGTGCAGCGGCCATGTTCCAGCCGCGGTTCACGCCGAAGAAGTAGGCGCCGATTCCGGTGCCAATCAGCGCCGCGAGCACGGCGACGCTGACCAAGACAGTGGCTTTTTTCATGGCGTGACTCCGGCAAACACGGTGTTGAGTTGCGCCCAGGCACGGGCGGCGTCGGTGTCGAGCTGCAGGCGATCGATGCGCGCACCGAGCTCAGCCCGGCGGGCTTCAAACAACGCCGCCAGCGTGCCGCTGCCGGCGCGGTAGGCCGACAGCGCCCGGCGCGTGCGCTCGTCGGCCAGCGGCAGCAGCTCGCGCTCGTGCAGCGCGCCGCGGTCGAGCGCGCTGCGCCACTCGGCTTCGAGCGCGGCGCGGCGTGCACTTTGCTCGCGCCGGGCCTCGTCTTGCTCGGCGCGCGCTCTGTCCAGCGCGGCGTTGCGCGCCGCCACCTCGCGGTCCTGGCGATCGGCGCGAGACGTGGCCAGCGGCACCGACAGCGTGAGGCTGACCATGTTCGAGTACTGCGACCCGCGCTGGCTGAACATCAGCTCGGCGCTCCAGTCGCCTCGGCGTTCGCTGCGCGCCGCGGCGATCTCGACTTCGGCGCGCGAGGCTTCGCGCGCCAGCGTGGCGAGCATCGGCGTGGTGTCGATCGACGCGCTCGCTTTGTTCGAGGGCGCGAGCCGGCTCAGGTCGGGTCGCTCGCCGAGGCCCCAGCGCGCCGCGTCAGCGCCGACATAACGTTCGAGCGTCCCCTGCGATTGCACGAGGCGGGCCTGCACGCCGGCCATGCGGTCGCCGTGCGTGGCCAGTTCGGCGCGCGCCGCGAGCACGTCGGCCAGCGTGCCGCGAGCACCGCGGTACGCGGCTTCTGCGGCCTCGACGGCCAGCCGGTTCTGCTCATGCTGGCGCGAGAGCAGTTCGCGCAGGCGCTCGACGTCATGCCGTTCGAGCCAGGCCAGCGCGGTGGCTTGGCGCAGCGTGGCTGCGCGCTCGTCACGCTGCGCCAGCGCCACGGCCGCGTCGGCTTCGAAGCCAGCGGCGCGCGCGCGCCGCTTGTCCTCGCGCGTGAACTCGCGGGCGATGCCGATGTTGCGCATCGTCATGAAGTCGCGCGTCAGGCTGAAGCGCTCGGGCCCGTCGATCGGCAGGTTGGCCACGCCGAAGCGCAGCACCGGGTCGGGCAACTGTGCCGCGGCTACGGCGCGCTCGCGCGCCGCGCTGGCCACGGCGTCTTGCGCACGCAGCGCGGGTGCTTGTTCCGTGGCGCGGCGCAGCGCGTCGTCGAAGGTCAGACGCGGCGCTTGCGCCGCAGCGTTGGCGGCCAGCAGTGCCAGCGTCAGCGTGGCCAGCACGCGCGGCGTGCGTGAAGTGAATGACTGCATGTTGTCCCCAAGGTCCGGCTGCCGAAAAGGGCAGCGAAGGCCGTGCCGCCCAGCGGGTGGACGGCGCGAACGACCGCCGCGCGCTCCCGTTCAGGGGGCGCGAGGCAAGGGACAACTCAAGCGCGAAAGCGGCCGAACCAGATCCACAAGGGCGGCGGTCTTGCGCGCGGTAGCGCGAAGCGCGCGCGAGGGGCGAGCTGCCGTGCAGGTGGGACGACGAGCGCTCGAACCACGCTGCCCGTGAGGCCCGCGCTGTCGACGTCGAGCGCGGCGCGCGGCCCGTCGAGCCCCTGCGTATCGCCTTGCACGAAGGCCTTGCACAGGGCCGGCGACGCCATGTCCATCTCCGCGCAAGGCGTCTCTGCCTGCTCGTGAGGGGCACTCGACAGTTGCGGGCAACTGTAGAAGGACAGTGCCGTCTGCGCGAACAACAGGCCGAGCAGCGCGAAGACCAAAATGGCCGCGCGCGAGCGGCGCAGCGCATCGAAGTGGAGCGGCAAGCGTGGGCCCATGCTCATCGTTCGTGGTGCGGCACGGCCAGTCTGCGCGCGATCGGCCCGAGGTGGCGCGCGCCATTGCCTGCGGTCTGCAAGGCGACCAGAACCGCAAACGCGCAGGCGCCCCATGGCAGCCGCGACACGGCCACGGCCACCACGCCGATCATCAGCAGCGCATGGCGGCGCGTCAGCTGCTCCGGTGCCAGGCCGCCAATGGCGATGACCACGGCCATCGATGCCGAAACGAACATCTCGTAGCGCGGCGCGACCGGCCACCAGCCGAAAAACACCGATGCCGTGTGCGCGGCCAGCAGTGCGCCGGTGATCAGCAGCGTTGTGCCATCGAGCACACAACGCAGCCAGGCGTGCGCGCGGTCGTCGCAGGCGTCCAGCTGCTGTTGCTGGTGCACGCCCCAGACCAGCGCCGCGCTGCCGAGCAGCACGCAGTCGCGCAGGGCTACACCCCACAGCAGCAGGACGGCGGTGCGCGCAGCGTGGCTCACGGCGCCTTGGTCACCTGCGTGACGACGAAGGCGCCATCGATCTGCTCGGCAGCGAATTTGATCTTGTCGCCGACGGTGAGACCTTCGAGCAGCTTGGCGTCCTTGGCGCGGAAGACCATCGTCATTGGCGGCATGTCGAGCTTCTTGATCTCGCCATGTTTGAGCGTGATCTTGGATTGCGCCTTGTCGATTTTGCGCACTTCGGCCTCGGTCATATCGGCGACTTGGGCGAAGGCCACGGATGAAAGTGCAGTCAGTGCAGCAGTTGCCAACAGGCGCGCGAGGACGGTGTTCATGATGGTTCCTTTGGAAGATTGTGGCGGTCAGGCGTTGACAACGATCGTGCCCACCATGCCGGCCTGGTAGTGACCGGCAATCAGGCAGGCAAACTGGAACTCGCCGGTCCGATTGAAGGTCCAGACGATGTCCCCGCTTTTGCCGGCTGGCACATGGGCCATGTAGGGCTCGTCGTGTTCCATGTTCGGGAACTTCGCCATCAGCGCGGCGTGCTCGGCGTTTTCCTTCTTCGTACCGATTACGAACTCGTGCATCACCTGCCCCGTGTTGCGCACGGTGAAGCGGATCGTCTCGCCCAGCTTGGCATCGACCCGCTCGGGCACGAAGCGCATCGTGTCGAGCATGCGGCATTCGATGGTGCGGGCCACCTTCTTGGCGTCACCGGCGATGCCCCAGTCCTTTTGCTCTTTCTTGACCACCGCTGCCTTGGCGTGGGGTTTGTCAGTGTGGCCCTGCGCGGTGCGCACGATGGCGAGCAGACCGGTGCCGAGGGCGGCGCCGATCATCTTGCGTTTGCTGTGCTGCTTCAAGAGTCATCTCCTTTAGAGAAAGTGCCGACAGCGATATAGCTGGTGCCGGCGTGCCAGGCGCCGACGAGCTTGAACTCGCGGCTCACCGCCTCAAGGCGCGTCCATGGCGCCGCGAGACCATGAAAGGTGGTGAGGTAGCGCCGTGCGCGCCACATCACGAAGAGGTTGACGGGCCAGCCCCACCACCAGGGCAGGGTGCGCATGCCGAGCACCGCGTAACGCGCGCCAGGTTTGGCCATGCGCACGAGCGCGGTCACCGCTTCGGGTTGCTGCAGCACGTCGTGGGTGAACGAGAAAAAGAAGGCGTCGGCCCGCTCCGTGAGTTGCGTCTGCTGGACGGCAGCAAGTTCGATGCGCGCCTGCGTCAGACCGGCAGCGCGCAGGCGCTGTTCGGCAATGGCCGCCATCGGCGGCGACAGCTCGATGCCGATCACACGGCCCGAGGCGCCGACGGCGCGCGCTAGCGTCGCCGTTGTCGCGCCGGTGCCGCAGGCCACGTCGATCACCGTCTCGCCGGAGGTCAGCGCGAGTTTTTCGATGGCCAAGGCGCGCAGCGGCTCGATGCGATGACAGGTCGCTTCATAGCCCGGTGCCAGCGCCGCGTAGCGCGAGTGCGCCCGCGCCGTGTCGGGCTGGCGATGCAGATTGGTCAGCACGTCCATGTCGATTCGGTCAGTGGCCTGAATGGCCGGAGGGCTTGCGCACACGGACCTCGGTGGCCTGGGCCGGTTTGCCCATGGGCTTCATCGCGCCCGCGCCCTCGGCCTTGAAGCGCGCCGGCTCGGCGAGTGCGCCGGTGAACTCGTGCGCCACAGTGCCCGGCGGGTGCTTGAACCAGCCCGGGTCCTTGTAGTCGCCGGCCTTCTGGTCCTTGCGCACCTTGACGACGCTGAACATGCCGCCCATGCCGACCGCGCCGAAGGGTCCGGTGCCGGTCATCATCGGCGCGGTGTTGTCGGGCAGCGGCATCTCCATCTCGGTCATGTCGTGCATGCCGCGTTCGCTCATCGCCATGTAGTCGGGGATCAGGTTGGTGATCTGCCGGGCCACTCCGCGATGATCGACGCCGATCATCGTCGGCACGTTGTGGCCCATCGCGTTCATCGTGTGGTGGCTCTTGTGGCAATGGAAGGCCCAGTCGCCTTCTTCATCGGCGAGGAACTCCAACTGCCGCATCTGGCCAACGGCGATGTCGGCCGTCACCTCGGGCCAGCGCGAGCCCTTCGGCGTTGGTCCGCCGTCGGTGCCGCTGACGACGAACTCGTGGCCGTGGAGGTGGATCGGGTGATTCGTCATCGTCCGGTTGCCGATGCGCAGGCGCACCTTGTCGTTTTTGCGAACGACCAGCGGATCGATGCCCGGATAGATGCGGCTGTTCCAGCTCCACAGATTGAAGTCGAGCATCGTCATGATCTTCGGCGTCGCGCTGCCCGGCTCGACGTCGTAGGCGTTGAG
>JANOEG010000257.1:0-1782 GCA_031413095.1 Burkholderiales bacterium
TGCTGATTGGTCCGACGGGCAGCGGCAAGACCTTGCTGGCGCAAACGCTCGCACGGCTGCTCAACGTGCCCTTCGTCATCGCCGACGCCACCACGCTGACTGAAGCCGGCTACGTGGGCGAGGACGTCGAGAACATCATCCAGAAGCTGCTGCAGAACTGCAACTACGACGTCGAACGAGCGCAGCGGGGCATCGTCTACATCGACGAGATCGACAAGATCAGCCGCAAGGCCGACAACCCGAGCATCACGCGCGACGTGTCGGGCGAGGGCGTTCAGCAGGCGCTGCTGAAGCTGGTCGAAGGCACGATGGCCAGCGTGCCGCCGCAGGGCGGGCGCAAGCACCCGAACCAGGACTTTTTGCAGATCGACACGACTAACATCCTGTTCATTTGCGGCGGCGCCTTCGACGGGCTGGAGAAAGTCATCCAGAACCGCACCGAGCGCTCGGGCATCGGCTTCTCGGCTTCAGTCCACAGCAAGACCGAAAAGCGCGCGGCCGATCTGTTCCGCGACGCCGAGCCGGAAGACCTGATCAAGTTCGGTCTCATTCCCGAGCTGGTCGGCCGCTTGCCGGTGGTGGCTACGCTCGGTGAGCTGACCGAAGACGCGCTGGTGCAGATCCTCACCGAGCCGAAAAACGCGCTGGCTAAGCAGTACCAGAAGCTGTTCATGATGGACGGTGTGGAGCTGGAATTGCGGCCCTCGGCTCTGGCTGCCATTTCGCGCAAAGCACTGAAGCGCAAGACCGGCGCGCGCGGCCTGCGCTCGATCGTCGAGCAGGCGCTGATCGACACCATGTTCGACCTGCCCAACCTCGAAGGCGTGACCAAGGTGGTGGTGGACGAGCACAACATCGAAGAAGGCACCAAGCCCCTACTGGTCTATCGCGACAAAGCCAAGGCGAGCGCCTAACTTGATATTTGTCTCGGGGCCGCCAAGTGGACCTGAGAAAGAGAGGTTCTCCCCATGTCCGGACATCCCATCCTCCCCGCGGACCCGATCACGCTGCCGCTGCTGCCGCTGCGCGACGTCGTCGTCTTCCCGCACATGGTCATCCCGCTGTTCGTCGGCCGGCCCAAGAGCATCAAGGCGCTCGAAGCCGCGATGGAAGCCGGCCGCCAGATCGTGCTCGTGGCGCAGAAGGCCGCCGGCAAGGACGAGCCCAAGCCCGACGACATGTTCGATGTCGGCTGCGTCTCGTCTATCCTGCAGATGCTGAAGCTGCCGGACGGCACCGTGAAGGTGCTGGTCGAAGGCACTCAGCGCGCGACGACGATCAGCATCACCGACAGCGGCGAGTTCTTCGTCGGCGAGGTGCGCCCGATCCCGCCCGCGGCCGATCCGACGCCCGAGATTGAAGCGCTGCGCCGCGCGGTGACGCAGCAGTTCGACCAGTACGTCAAGCTCAACAAGAAAATCCCCCCCGAGATCCTCACGTCCATCGCCGGCATCGACGACGCCGGCCGCCTGGCCGACACGATCGCCGCGCACCTGCCGTTGAAGCTCGACGCCAAGCAGTCGGTATTGGACCTCGACCACGTCGGCAAGCGCATGGAAAAGCTGCTCGAACTGCTTGAGCACGAAGTGGACATCCTTCAGGTCGAAAAGCGCATCCGTGGCCGCGTCAAGCGCCAAATGGAAAAGAGCCAGCGCGAGTACTACCTGAACGAGCAGGTCAAGGCCAGCCAGAAAGAACTTGGCGACGGTGAAGAAGGCGCCGACCTCGAAGACCTCGAGAAAAAGATCAAGGCTGCGCGCATGCCCACGGACGCGCGCAAGA
>JANOEG010000258.1:0-3260 GCA_031413095.1 Burkholderiales bacterium
GCGGGGAGTGCAGCAAATGCTTGCGCATCTGCTGTATCAGGTGCTTGCGCATTTGCTTCGGCAGGTGCTTGTTTACCTCCTTTGCCGGGCCACAGCGCTAGGCGCGCGCGAGGCCGAGTGTCCCGCGCACACAACGAGCAAGCAACAACGCTGTGCGCCCTGTGGCAACCCGGCCCGCAGGGTGATCTCACCAAACGGGCGCCAGCCGCGTTGCAAATCCTCGCCATAGCAACGCTATGGCTGCGGTTTGCGCCTTGCTGGCGCCCGTTTGGTGAGTCACGCCAGCCCTCCGGCAGCGTTGGCAGGCCCTAGTTGGCACGCGGGTTGCGTAGACCCTCCCGCCATTTCCCAACCAGGACGGAGAACTCCCTCATGCACCAACTCGGCAGCGCTCGCCGCACCACATTGAAGACCCTTGCCGCCGCGCTCCTCAGCGCCGGCGTGCTCACACCCGCCTTCGCTCAAAGCACCATCAAGGTCGGCGTGCTGCACTCGCTGTCGGGCACGATGGCGATTTCAGAAACGGTGTTGAAGGACACCGTGCTGATGGCCATCGACGAGATCAACGCCAAGGGCGGCCTGCTCGGCAAGAAGCTCGAGCCCGTCGTCGTCGATCCCGCGTCCAACTGGCCGCTGTTCGCCGAGAAGGCCAAGCAGCTGATCACGCAGGACAAGGTCGCCGCGGTGTTCGGCTGCTGGACCAGCGTCTCGCGCAAGAGCGTGCTGCCGGTCTTCGAAGAAACCAACGCGCTGCTGTTCTACCCGGTGCAGTACGAGGGCGAAGAACTCAGCAAGAACGTGTTCTACACCGGCGCGGCGCCGAACCAGCAGGCCATTCCTGCGGTCGAGTACCTGATGAGCAAGGACGGCGGCAACGCCAAGCGCTGGGTGCTGCTCGGCACCGACTACGTCTACCCGCGCACCACCAACAAGATCCTGCGCGCCTTCCTGAAGGCCAAGGGTGTGGCCGACGCCGACATCATGGAGGAGTACACCCCCTTCGGCCACGCCGACTACCAGACCATCATCGCCAAGATCAAGAAGTTCGCCAGCGAAGGCAAGAAGACAGCGGTGGTGTCGACGATCAACGGCGACTCCAACGTGCCCTTCTACAAGGAGCTCGGCAACCAGGGCTTGAATGCCAAGGACGTGCCGGTCGTGGCGTTCTCGGTGGGTGAAGAGGAACTGCGCGGCGTCGACACCAAGCCGCTGGTCGGTCACCTCGCGGCGTGGAACTACTTCCAGTCGATCAAGGCCCCGGCCAACGACGAGTTCATCAAGAAGTGGAGCGCCTACGCCAAGGCCAAGGGCATTGCAGGCCACAAGGACAAGCCGCTGACCAACGATCCGATGGAAGCCACCTACATCGGCTTCCACATGTGGGCGGCGGCCGTGACCAAGGCCAAGAGCACCGACACCGACAAGGTGATTGCCGCGATGGCCGGTCAGACCTTCAAGGCGCCGTCGGGCATCACCTCGACGATGGATGCGAAGAACCACCACCTGCACAAGAGCGTGTTCATCGGCGAAGTGCAGGCCGATGGCCAGTTCAAGGTGGTCTGGAAGACCAAGGGTCCGGTGGTCGCCGATCCGTGGAGCGACTTCATCGCCGAGAACAAGGGCAAGAAGAACGAGCCCGAGATGAAGATGACGGCCAAGAAGTAAGGGCGGTCCGATGCTTCGGCTGAGAGGCCTCCTCGGAGGCCTTTTTCTTGCGCTCTTGCTGTCGCTGCCGGCATTGGCGCTGACGCCCGAACTGGCGGGCCGCATTGCCGACGGCGAGAGCGACGACCGCATCGCGGCACTGAACGAAGCAGTGGCCGCGGGCGATGCGGCGCTCGTGCCTTTCGTGCAGGCGATCCTGGCCGATGAAGTGAAGGTGACGGGCGGGCGTGCCTACATCGTGCGTGATGACAAGGCGGTCGAAGCCGCCACAGGCCAACCGGCCACACTGCCCGAAGGCGCCGAAGACGTCATCAACAACAACCGCATGCGCAGCGAGTTGGAAGCTGCGGTGGCCGCACTGTCGCTGTTTTCGCCCGACCGCGCGGCGCGCGCCAAGTCGATCACCGACCTCAAGGACGCCATCGACGAAGGCAAGCTCGGTCTGCTCGAAAAGGCCATTGGCGCCGAGACTGACGCCGAATTGAAAGGCCGCCTCGAACTGCTGCGCGCCGCCGTGCTGATTTCGTCGCCCGACAAAGCCAAGCGGCTCGAAGCGGCGCAGCAGCTTGCCGCCAGCCCGTTGCCCGCCACGCGTTCGCTGCTGATCGAGCGACTGGCGGCGGAGAGCGACGCCGACGTCAAGGCCGCGCTGCGGGCTTCGATCGACACCGTGCAAACGCGCCTGGTCTGGGGTGAGCGCCTGGGCGTGCTCTTCACCGGCCTGTCGCTCGGCTCGATCCTGCTGCTCGTCGCCCTCGGCCTGGCCATCACCTACGGCTTGATGGGTGTCATCAACATGGCGCATGGCGAGCTGATGATGATCGGCGCCTACGCGGCCTACGTGGTGCAGAACCTGTTCAAGGCCTACGCGCCCGGCGCCTTCGGCTGGTACGTGGCCGCGGCGATTCCGGTGTCGTTTCTCGCCGCCGCCCTCGTCGGCGCGCTGATGGAGCGCACGGTGATCCGCTGGCTCTACGGCCGGCCGCTCGAAACGCTGCTCGCCACCTGGGGCATCAGCCTGATCCTGATGCAGTCCGTGCGCACGATCTTCGGTGCGCAGAACGTGCCGGTGGAAAACCCGGCGTGGCTGTCGGGCGGCATCGCGGTGCTGCCCAATCTCACACTGCCGTTCAACCGCATCGCCATCCTCGCTTTCGCTGCCCTGGTGCTGGTCGGTGTTGCGCTGCTGGTCGCGCGCACGCGGCTCGGGCTTTTCGTGCGCGGCGTGACGCAGAACCGGCCGATGGCGGCCTGTATGGGCGTCAACACGGCGCGCGTGGACACCTATGCCTTCGCGCTCGGTGCCGGCATCGCCGGTCTGGCCGGCTGCGCGCTGGCGCAGGTCGGCAACGTCGGCCCCGATCTCGGCCAGAGCTACATCGTCGATGCCTTCATGGTCGTCGTGCTCGGCGGCGTCGGGCAGTTGTGGGGCGCGGTCGTCGCCGGCCTCGGCCTCGGTGTGCTGACCAAGCTGCTCGAAGGCTGGCAAGGCGCAGTGCTGGCCAAGATCATGGTGCTGGTGGTCATCGTGCTCTTCATCCAGAAGCGGCCGCAAGGACTGTTCGCACTCAAAGGCCGGAGCGCCGAAGCATGAC
>JANOEG010000259.1:0-2430 GCA_031413095.1 Burkholderiales bacterium
GGCGGTGCCGGAACGGGGTCCGGATCGTTGCCATTCGGCGCCTCGAACACCCGCACGCCCATCGCCGAGAGCATGCCGCGCTGGCGCTCGGTCCAACGCGACGTCACGACGGTACGCCCTCGATCGACAGGCGCATCACGCAAGCGTCTTCGCGCTGCCCACCAGCCGCCGGGTAGTAGCCCCGGCGCAAACCGACTTCCTTGAATCCGTAGCGCGCATAGACCTCGCGTGCGCGCTGGTTGCTGGGCCGCACTTCGAGCCACAGCGCCTCGCTGCGCTCACGCCGGCACTGCGCCACCAAGACATCGAGCAAACCGCAGGCGTGGCCGCGCCGTTGCCACGGCGGCGACACCGTGAGGTTGAGCAGGTGCATCTCCTGCACCCCCGCCATCGCCACGAGGTAAGCGGCCAGCGTGCCGTCCGCAGCACGCAGCACCTGCGCCGTGTGGCCGGCCGCCAGCGAGTCGACGAAGTTGCCGTGTGTCCAGGGAAACGGATAGACCACCTGCTCGATTGCCAGCACCGCAGGCAGGTGCGCCAGGTGCATCGGCACCCGATGCAGCGCGGGCGTTTGCGGCAACGCACTCACTGGTGCCCCCGGTTCGACGGGTACATCGAACCACCCCCCGAGGGGGTGGCGCGGACCGGCTTGGGAGCGGCCCGGCGCACGACTCGCGCACTCATGGTGTTGCAGCCGCGCGCGCCGCGCTGCGCTCCGCTGTCGTCAGCGCCACCTTGTCGCGCAGGTACAGCGGCAGCGCCTGGGCGGCGTCGATCGCAGCGCCTTGCGCCCACGCTGCGCGCGCGAGGCGGGCCAGTGACTCCGCGCGCCAAGCGCCCGGATCCAGAGTTTCGCGGTCGGTACCGGCATCGCCCAAGCGCAGCGCGTCGCCGCACGGCAGCTGATCACCGAAAGCCGCCACCGCCGACCCTGCCACAGCCTGCGGCGGCTCGGCCTGCCACAACGCTTGGAGCGCCGGCAACGTGAACAGCGCGCCGTCGCGCTGCACCTGCCAGCGCCCGTGCTCAAAGCGAAACGCGCCGGCATAGACCTCGTTCATGCGCGCATCCATCGCCACCCAGAGCTCGCTGACGCCGTGCCGCAGACGTGCGTCTTCGGCCACGATCATCAGGCTGTCGATCGGCAGCACGGGGCAGCCGACGCCCAGGGCCAGGCCCTGCGCCACCGAGGTCGCCGTGCGCAGGCCGGTGAACGCACCGGGGCCACGCCCGAAGGCCACGGCGTCGAGCTGCGCGGACCGCAACCCAGCCGCGTGCAGTAGCTCGAAGACCAGCGGCAGCAAGCGCTGCGACGCGCGCGCCCCGCCGGCTTCCTGCGCACAGAACTCGCGCTCGCCAGCCACCACCGCCACCGCGAGCTGATCGGTCGCGGTGTCGATGGCCAACAAGCACGGCGCGTTCATGCAATCAGTGTATGCGCGGGGCCATGCGATCATTCCCATCGATGTATCCCTTGAATCGCACTCTGGCTGTGCTCGCGCTGGCGCTGGCCTCCCCGTTTTCAGCGGCCGCAGCGCTCTCACCCGAGATCGTGCAGGCCCTGCAACGCGAACGCATCCCGCTGGAAGCGGTGACGGTGCTGGTGCAAGAAGCCGGCACCGGCACGACGCGGCTGTCGCTCAATGCCAACCAGCCGATGAACCCGGCCTCGGTGGCCAAGCTGCTGACGACTTACGCGGCACTCGACGAGCTCGGCCCGGCCTACACCTGGAAGACGCCGGTGTGGTTCGCCGGTTCGATCAAAAGCGGCGTGCTCGAAGGCAACCTGCATCTGCAAGGCCGGGGCGACCCAAAGCTGACGCTCGAGCGCGTCTGGCTGGCGCTGCAGCGGATTCGCGCGATGGGTGTCAACGAGATCCGTGGCGACATCGTCATCGACCAGAGCGCGTTCGTGGTGCCCGAGACTTCCACCGCCGAGTTCGACAACGAGCCGCTGCGCCCGTACAACGCGCGCTCGCAGGCGCTGCTGCTCAATCTGTCGGCCGTGATCTACACCTTTACGCCCGATGCGGGACGCGGCGTGGCGATGGTCAGCGCCGAGCCACTGCTCGACGGCGCCCAGGTCGATGCCACGGTGCCGTTGGGCAACGGACCTTGCGGCGACTGGCGCGGCGGGCTCAAGGCGGTCACGGGAGATTCGCTGCGGATGCGCTTCTCAGGCAGCTACGCGCTGTCTTGCGGCGAGCGCTACTGGGCGCTGGCGCACACCGATGCAAGGCAATACAGCGCGCGCTTGCTGTCGACGATCTGGCGCGGCGGCGGCGGCCAACTGAGTGGCGCCGTGCGCGACGGGCCGGCGCCGACCGATGCCGCGCCGACGTTCGAGTTGACGTCGCCAGCGCTGTCCGACGTGGTCCGCGACATCAACAAGTACAGCAACAACGTCATGGCGCAGCAGGTCTTCCTGAC
>JANOEG010000260.1:0-4114 GCA_031413095.1 Burkholderiales bacterium
CCCAACTCCACCGACTGGTTCACCAACTCAAGCGCCGCATTGACGTAACCCAGCGCGCCGACCGGGTTCGAGCCGCCGCCGGGAACCACGTAGGGCCGATGGCCAGCGCGCTCCAGCTGCTTGGCCACGGACTCCATCTCGGCTTGCATGTCACTGCCGCCGGCGCGGCGCTCTACCGTGGCTCCATGTAGCCGATCAAGCAGCACGTTGCCATTTTCTGTGTAGTTGAACTGCGTGTTGCCCGTTCGATCTTCAAGCAGGATGTGACACTGCATGCCCAGCTTGGCAGCAGCGGCAACAGTTTGACGGGCGTGATTCGACTGTGTTGCCCCCTGCGTGATCACGACGTCGGCCTTTTGCGCAATGGCTTCGGCCATCAGGAATTCCAGTTTGCGCGTTTTGTTGCCGCCACTCGAGAGGCCGGTGCAGTCATCGCGCTTGATCCACAAACGTGGCCCCCCAAGCAGTCGCGTCAGGTTGTCCATCGGCTCTAGTGGAGTGGGGAAATGACCGAGTCGGATGCGTGGGAAGCGGGCGAGGTCCAAACAGGTCTCCAAGTGGTTGACTCGGCATGCTAATTTCCGCTGGCGACGTCCTTCCAATAGATTTATTGGGGCCCATTTTTCATATTTCGCATACAACAGGTGGCGGCCGGGTCGAGACTCAGGGAACCGTCAAGCGACAGCCCCCTACGCCACACATTGCTGACGACAGTCGCGCCCGACACAGCGAAAACGACAGTGATCAACAGATTCATCCTCGGCGCTGGACACGTGTTGCCCAGGAAGCCCACTCATGGGCAGGGAAAGTGGGCGGCGGTGGCGGGTTCGAATCAGAGACGTTGGCGCTTTCGCACGGGCATCTCGGCCGAAATCACCGGACCACGCACTCAGGGCCGCAGCAGCACCTTGGCCGAAGCGCAGCGGCCTTGGTCGAGATCGACGAAAGCCTGCTGGCCGTCGGCCAGCGCCCGCTCCTCGGCCCACGACAAGTCGCCGAAGGCGCCGCGCGCCAGCGCATCGACCGTCGCCCGCAGGTCGGCCGTGGTGTAGGTGTAGGTGCCCAGCAGCGTGATTTCGGCCAGCGTGAGCTTGCGCATGTCGATCTCGCTGGCCCAGTCCTGCAGGCCGACGTGCATGACCACGCCGCCGGGCTTGATGGCGGCCAACGACTGCGCGCGCGTGGCCTTGGCACCGACGGCATCGATCACGACATCGAACGACGACTCGGCCAACGGCGTGGCGCGCGGATCGACCGTGGCACAGCCCGCATGCCGCGTCACCGCCTCGCGGCGCAGTGGGTTGAGTTCGGCCAGCGTCACCCGGTCTGCGCTGCCCAGGTGGCGCAGCAACAGCGCCATCAGCATGCCGATCGCACCGCCGCCAATGACGAGCACGCGGCACTCATGCAGCGGCCGCGTGAGCGCGCGCAGCGTCAGGTTGAGTGCATGCCAGGCAGTGGCCGCCGGCTCGGTCATTGCAGCAGCGCGTGCGCCGAGGTCTTGCGGCATGGCGATCAGCGACGCAGCGGGAATGCTCATGAACTCGGCGAACGCGCCGGGCCGCGTCATGCCGACCATGGTGCGATTGGCGCACAGGTTGTTGCGGCCCTGCACGCAGTACTCGCAGGTCCTACAGGTGATGAGCGGATTGCCGGTGAAGCGCATGCCGGGCTCGAAGCCCGGCGCTGCCGACTCGGCAATGCTGCCGACGAACTCGTGCCCGAGCACGAGGCCCGGCTTGCGGCGCGGGTCGTGGCCGTGCCAGGCGTGCATGTCCGAGCCGCAGATGCCGACCGCCTCGATCTGCAGCACCACTTCGCCGGGCGCCAGTTCGGGGCGCGGCCGGTCTTGCAACTCGACTTCGTTGGGCCGCGTGTAGACGAGAGCTTTCATCGGCATCTCACTTCGCGGTGTAGCCGCCATCGACCATCAACGTCTGGCCAGTGATGTAGCGGCTTGCGTTGCTGGCGAGAAACACCGTGACGCCGTGCAGATCTTCGAGTTCGCCGTTGCGGCCAATGCAGGTTTGCTGCGCATGGCGCTCGGCCAGCGCCGCATCAGCGAACACCGGCGCTGTGAGCGCGGTCGGAAAGAAGCCGGGGCCGATGGCGTTGCAGGTGATGCCCTTGGCGCCCCACTCCTGCGCGATCGCACGCGTCAACTGCACGATGCCACCCTTGCCGGCGCCGTAGGGCGCGCTGTTGGCGAACGCACGGTGGCTTTGCAGCGAGGCGATGTTGATCACCCGGCCCCAGCTGCGTGCGGCCATGCTTGGCGCGAGCGCCTGCGTCAGGAAGAACGGCGCGCCGAGATGCAGTGCGAGCTGTGCCTGCCAGGCCTCGGGCGTGACCTGAGCGAACGGCTGGCGCAGGTTGGTGCCGGCCGCGTTGACGAGGATGTCGATGCGGTCGGCGCGCTGCGCTGCAGCGCGCAGTGCGACCACGTCGGAAAGATCTGCGGGCAGTATGTCGGCGTCGATGCCTTCGCTGCGCAACTGCTGCGCTGCCACAGTCAACTCGGCCTCACGCCTCGCGACGAGCAGCACGCGCGCACCGGCCAGGCCAAGCGCGCGCGCCATCGCCGCGCCGATGCCCGAGTTGCCGCCGGTAACCAGCGCGCGCTTGCCGGCAAGATCGAACAGCGACGCGGCTCTGCTCATACTTTCACCGGCTCGCCGCGCTCGAAGCGCTGATCCGGGAAGTACTTCGCCAATCGATCGTCGGCTGTGCGCGCATGGGCCTCCATGCCCTCCAGCCGCGAAATGCGCGCGGTGACCTCACCGATGTCACGCGCCGCTTCGCGTGTCATGCGCTGCCACGTCAGCGTCTTCATGAACTTGTGCACAGACAGGCCGCCCGAGTAGCGTGCCGCGCCCTTGGTCGGCAGCACATGGTTCGGGCCGCTGGCCTTGTCGCCGTAGGCCACGGTGGTTTCTTCGCCGAGAAAGAGCGAGCCGTAGCAAGTGAGGTTCGAAAGCCACCAGTCGAGATCGCGCGTGTGCACTTCGAGGTGTTCAGGCGCATGGCGGTCCGACAGCGCGGCGACTTCCTCGCGCGTGTCGCAGACGATGACCTCGCCGTAGTCGCGCCATGCCGCGCCGGCAGCGTCGCGTGCGGTCGGTGGCAGCGCGTCGATCAGCACCGGCATGTGCCGCATCACGTTTTCGGCCAAGGCACGCGAGGTCGTGAACAGCCACGCCGGACTCTCGTGGCCATGCTCGGCCTGACCGACGAGGTCGCTGGCAACGATGGCTGCATCGGCCGTGTCGTCGGCGATCACCGCCACTTCCGACGGCCCGGCAAAGACGTCGATGCCGACCTTGCCGAACAGTGTGCGCTTGGCCTCGGCAACGAACTTGTTGCCGGGGCCGACGATCACGTCGGCCGGCTTGCCGGAGAACAAGCCCTCGGCCATCGTCGCGATCGCCTGCACGCCGCCGAGCGTCATGATCACGTCGGCACCCGCCTTGTCGAACGCGTAGAGCAGGGTCGGGTGCATCGGCCCGCCGCGAAACGGCCCCGAGCAGGCGACGATGGTCTTCACACCCGCCGCCTTGGCGGTGGCCACGCCCATGTAGGCCGAGGCGATGTGCGCATAACGGCCCGCCGGCGCGTAGCAGCCGGCAACGTTGACCGGCAGCACACGTTGACCTGCAGTCACACCGCGATGCACCTCGACCGAAAATTCGCTCAGCGACTGGCGCTGCGCATGCGCAAACGCACTGACCTGCGCGATCGCGAAGTCGACATCGCGCTTCACGTCGGCCGGCACTTCGGCTGCGCGCCGATCGATCTCGGCGCGCGTCAGCACGATCTCGCCGTCCCACTGGTCCAGCTTCTTCGCGTACGCACGCACCGCCGCCTCGCCGTTCTTCCCGATCTCGGCCAGCATCTCCGCCACCACCTTCTGCGCGGTGGCGGTCTCGGTCTCCGGCGTCTTGCTCGCCTTCTTCAGATAGATCGTGCTCATCGAAGGCTCACTTGGCGTTGTTCGCGAAGTCGCGCAGCTTCGGATCGGCAGCCACGCGCTTCATGTACACGTCGGTGATGAAGTCGGTCGACTGCGGCACGGTCTGGATGGCGCCGGTGCCGCGCATGAAGATCGAGATCTGGC
>JANOEG010000261.1:0-2080 GCA_031413095.1 Burkholderiales bacterium
ATGGCCGCGCAGTTCGCGCCGCGCGTGCTCGGCGCGTGTGTGTTCTCGCACTGCTCCGCCGAGAGCGGTCACGCGCGCTGGCTTGAGCGGCTGGGCGTGAAGCCGCTGCTCGATCTGGGCCTGCGCTTGGGGGAAGGCTCCGGCGCGGCGCTGGCCTGGCCGCTGATCGTCTCGGCGCTGCGTTTGCTGGAGGAGATGGCGAGCTTCGAGTCGGCGGGCGTGTCGGACCGCTCGATGTGATTCACGAGTTGCGTCTGGCGCTGCTCGCGCTGCAGTTCCTGACCCGCGTGCCGGTGCCGGCGTGGGTCGGCTACCGAGACGACTGGCTGCACCAAAGCGCGCGCCACTTCACGCTCGTCGGCCTGCTCGTCGGTGCAGTCGCGGCGCTGGTGCTGCTCGGCTCATCGATGCTGTGGCCGTGGCCGGTGGCGGTGCTGCTGTCGATGGTGGCCACGCTCGTGCTCACGGGCGCGTTTCACGAAGACGGCCTGGCCGACACCTTCGATGCGCTCGGCGGCGCCGTCTCGCGCGACAAGGCGCTGCTGATCATGAAGGACTCGCGCCTGGGCACCTACGGAACCGTCGCACTCGTGATGCTGCTGGCGCTGAAGGCTGCGGCGCTGATCGCGCTCGGTGCGCAGGCAGCGGCGGCGCTGCTGTTGGCGCACAGCGTCTCACGCGCCTTGCCGGTGGCGTTGATCCGCAGGCTGCCGTATGCCGGCGATGCCGAGGCTGCGAAGGCCAAGCCGCTGGCCACGCAGGTGTCGCTTGGTGGTGTCGCCGTGGCGATGCTCTGGGTGCTGCTGGTGGCCGGCGCAGTGATCGGCGCGCGCCAGCTCAGCGCATCGGCGGTGCTCGCCTCTTTGATTGCTGCGGCCGTTGTCGCGCTGCTGGTGGCGCGCTGGCTGCGTCGCCGCCTCGGCGGCTTCACGGGCGACACGCTCGGCGCGACGCAGCAGCTTGGCGAGGTGGCGATCTATCTGGCGTTGATCGCGGCCCGGTGAGTCAGCTCATCGTCTGGCGCCACCCGAAACCCGAGGGCGCGCGCGGGCGCTGCATCGGCCGCACCAACCTGGCCATGAACCCGCGCCGCGCCAAGCGCCTGGCGCACCGCATCCGCGCGCGGGCGCGTTGTGAAGGCTGGCCGCGTGTCGTGCACACCTCGCCGCTCGAACGCTGCGCCGCGGTCGGCCGCTGGCTGCGTCGCTTCGGCTTTACGCACTGCATCGACGCCGATCTGGCCGAGATGGATTTTGGCGATTGGGACGGCCGTGCTTGGTCTGACATTGCGGTCGAGAATGTGCGAGTGTGGGAAGACAATTTCATGCAACACGCGCCAGGCGGCAGCGAATCGTTGGCGCGCCTTTTCGAGCGGGTGCTGCGTTTCACTGCAGCGCGACGTGGTCCGTGTCTGGTGGTCGGTCACGCGGGCTGGATCACTGCCTGGGTGTGGCTTCAGCAGCGACCACATGTCGCGCCAAGCGCATCGACCTGGCCGGCGCCGCCGCGCTATGGGCAACGAGTGACCTGACGGTCACGGCGCCGCGGTCTTCGGCTCGAATGCGCACTGAGGCGCAACGCGGCATTGCCAGCACTGCGGCTTGCGCGCCACGCAGACGTAGCGGCCGTGCAGGATCAACCAGTGGTGCGCATCGACGCGATACCGCTCGGGCACGGCCTTCATCAGCTTCATCTCGACGTCGTACGGCGTCTTGCCCGGCGCCAGGCCGGTGCGGTTGCCGACACGAAAGATGTGCGTGTCCACCGCCATCGTCGGCTCGCCGAAGGCGACGTTGAGCACGACGTTGGCGGTCTTGCGGCCGACCCCGGGCAGCGCTTCGAGGCCTTCACGCGAGCGCGGCACCTGGCCGCCATGCTGCTCGACCAAGATGCGGCAAGTCTCGTGCAAGTGCTTGGCCTTGTTGCGGTACAGGCCGATCGTCTTGATGTGCTCTTCGATGCCGGCCACGCCGAGGGCAAGCATCTTTTGAGGCGTCGGTGCGAGGGCGAACAGGCGCTTGGTAGCCTTGTTGACGCCAACGTCGGTGGCCTGCGCCGACAGCAGCACGGCAGCGACGAG
>JANOEG010000262.1:0-4665 GCA_031413095.1 Burkholderiales bacterium
CAGCGACTCGTCGCGATGCCCCAGGCGCATCTTGGCCGACACCGGCAGCGAGGCCGGCACTGCGCGGCGCACCGCCGCGACGATCGCATGCACGAGATCAGGCTCGTCGAGCAGCACCGCGCCGCCGCGGTGCCGGTTGACCGTCGGCGCCGGGCAGCCGAAGTTCAGGTCGATGCCCTCGGCGCCCAGCGCGGCCAGCGTCGCTGCGTTGTCGGCCAGGCAGGCGGCGTCCGATCCGAGCAGTTGCGCGCGCACCGGCGTGCCGGCGGCAGTACGGCTGCCGTGCGCCAGTTCGGGCATCAGTCGCAGGAACACGCGCGCCGGCAGCAACTGGTCGGTGACGCGGATGAACTCCGAAACGCAACGGTCAACACCACCAGCGCGCGTGAGCACGTCGCGCAGGCTGTGGTCGATCAGGCCCTCCATCGGGGCTAGCAGCAGCTTCATCCGGGCATTGTCAAGGCTCGCCTATCGCTAGCCTCGGAATCGGTGGGACTGCGAATGGCTGCTTCCTGGCGCGGCCGGGGGCTCACGGCTTACGGCCATGAGCGGACACCCGATAAGTCTCGGCTCGTCGAGATTCATTCCATTCGGGACTGTGTCGCTCCTTCGAATTAGTCGCTTGTGCGATTGGTGTGCGCGCCCGACGATGCACACATCAAAGGAGACACCATGGCTCGATTCAGACATCTCGCCGCTGCGCTGGCCGCGTTCGCAGCATTCACGACACCAGCCTGGGCGGCATGGCCGGACGACAAGCCGATCGAGGTTGTCGTCGGCTTCGCGCCCGGCGGCGGCACGGATCTCATGGCGCGCAAGCTCCTGCCGTTCGTGCAGAAGCGCCTGGGCGGAAAGGCTCAGTTCGTGGTGGTCAACAAGCCGGGCGCGTCCGGAGAGCTCTCGAACGCTTACGTCGCGAAAGCGCAGCCCGACGGCTACACGCTGGGCATCGTCAACGTGCCCGCGTTCCTGTACCTGCCGATGGCACGCAAGACGCAGTACCAGGTCGAGGACTTTCAACTCGTGGCGCGCCTGGTCGATGACCCGACGATCCTGATCGCGCGTGCCGAGGCCAAGGTCGACTCGCTGCAGATGATGCTGGGGATCGCGAAGCAGACGCCCGGAGCGCTCGCAGTGGGACACAACGGCGAGGGCAGCAACGGAGAACTCGTGCTGCAGCTGCTGCGTGCAGTGACCGGTGTCGAACTCTCGGGCGTGCCGTACAAGGGCACCGGCCCTCAGAAGATCGATGTACTCGGTGGACACCTGCCGATGGGCACCGTGAGTGCCGGCGAAGTACCCGAATTGCACAAGGGGGGCAAAGGACCGATCAAGGCGGTCGTGCAGTTCACCGCCAAGCGCTCGGCGGCCCTGCCGGACGTTCCGACGGCCGCAGAGGCTGGCGTCAAGGTGCTCATGTCCTCCGAGCGAGGGCTGGCGGCGCCCAAAGGTGTTCCGGCGGCCATCGTCAAGCGCCTGGAAACCGCCATCGCGGAGAGCCTGAAGGATCCCGAGTTCCTGGCTGCGGCGACGGCGGATGCGCCGGTCATCGCGTTCTTGCCCGGAGCGCAGTGGTCGAAGTCGCTCGAGCAGAACAGTGCCGCGCTGAAGCAGATGGCCAGCACCCGCAAATGACGCCACGGAAGCCAAGGACATGACCGATAACTTCACCATCCACCCGGTTGCTCCGGTGCTTTCACCCGCGCTCGTCGACGCACTCTCGGCCGTGCCGACGTCGCTGATCAGCGACAACCTGCGCCGCCTCGAAGGCGTGCTCGGACTGCAGCGCTACAACCGCTCTCGCAAGCTGGTCGGCAGCGCCGTGACGATCAAGCTGCGCGCCGGCGACAACCTCTTGACGTACAAGGCGCTCAGCATGATGTCGCCGGGTCACGTGCTGGTCGTCGACGCGGGCGGCGTGACCCAGAACGCGATCGTCGGTGAACTGCTGCTGCTCTACGCACAGCAGCGCGGCTGCGCGGGCTTCGTCATCGACGGCGCGATCCGGGACTCCGCCGCCTTCGCGGAAGCGGACTTCCCGTGCTACGCCCGGGGCGTGACGCATCGCGGACCTTACAAGACGGGACCGGGCGCGATCAACGTGGCCGTGAGCATCGGCGGACAGGTCATTCATCCGGGCGACGTCGTCGTCGGCGACGAGGACGGGCTCGTCACGTTCGCCGTCAGCGAGGCCGAGCGCGTTCTCGCGGCCGCCGAGCGCAGCCGCAGGCACGAGCAGGCGATCCGCGATGAGATCGCCACCGGCGCCGTGCGGCAGTCCTGGATGGAAAAGATGTTTGCAGCGAACGGGCTCGTCTGAGATGGACGCGCATCGTGCTGCTTCAGCGGATGTGCTGGTCACCATCCGCTTCTTCGACGACGCGGCGGTTGCCCGCCTCCAAGCCCGCGGCCACCGGGTCATCCGCGCCGACATCGCCTACGACGAGCTCGACACCGCGATCACGCCGGGCATCGAGCGCGCCCTGGAGACGGCACAGGGCTGGATCCTGGGCACCGCACCGGTGGCCCGCTCGCTGCTGGAGCGCTATCCACAGCTCAAGGTCATTGCGCGCCGCGGCGTCGGATACGACTCGATCGACGTGTCGGCCGTGAAGGCCATGGGCCGCCTGCTGACCAACACGCCGGGCGGTGGAGAACCTGCCGTGGCCGATCACGCGTTGGCGCTGATGCTGGTCGTCGGCAAGCGCGTGGCCGAGTCGCATGCACGCCTGCAGGCCGGTGACTGGCGGGCCATCGTCGGCACCGAGCTGTACGGCAAGACGGTCGGCCTGGTCGGCCTGGGCCGCATCGGAGGCATGGTCGCCAGGCGTCTGAAGGGTTTCGACGCGCACGTGATCGTCGCCGATCCGTACCTGGACGACGCATCGGCGCGGGCCGCTGGCGTCACCCGTTGCAGCTTGGAGGCGTTGCTGCAGCAGTCGGACTTCATCAGTCTGCATGCCCCGCTCACGCCCGAGACGCGCCACTTGATCAATGCCCGCACGCTGGCCTTGATGAAGCGGGACGCGATCCTCGTCAACACGTCGCGCGGCGAGTTGGTCGACGAGTCGGCGCTGCTGCAGGCGCTGACCACGGGCGCGCTGGGCGGTGCCGGACTGGATGTCTTCGCGGGGGAGAAGGATCCCGCGGCCCGTGCGATTGCGCAGCAACTCCTCGCTTTGCCGAACGTGGTCGGTACGCCGCACACGGCGGCGTCGACGCGGGAAAGCCTGGCCCGCGCGAACTTCGCCGCAGCAGACTGCGTCGCCGCCGCGCTGGAGGGTCTGCCGGTGCCTGCCCATTGCATCGTGGCTGACGGTCGACCGACCGGGACGGCCTGAGGCGCCGCGAGACGATCTACAGTCGCTGCGAACGGCGCGGTCGCGCAGCGACATGAACATCAACATCAAGCAGCTCGAGGCTCTGTATTGGGCCGGGCGCCTGGGTAGCTTCCAGGCGGCCGCCAATCGGCTCCACACGACCCAGTCGGCGATCTCCAAACGCATCGCGGAACTCGAGGAGGCGCTCGGTCGGCAGCTGTTCGACCGCTCCCGGCGCAATGCGCAGCTCACGCCGGCGGGCGAAAGCGTGTCGACCGCGGCCGAGCAGATGCTGGCTATCTCGCGCCAGCTCCTCGAGAAGTCCGGCGAAGACCCCGAAAGGTATCAGGCGGTCTTCCGCCTCGCCGCGACGGAGTCCACCGCGCTGACGTGGCTGCCGGCATTCACCCGGCGCGTCAAGGCCGACGTTCCCCATCTGCGCCTGGAGGTGGAAATCCACGAGGGCGGCGTGCTTCTCGAGCAACTGAACCGTGGCCGCTACGACCTGGCGCTGCTTCCAGGTCCGATGTGGGGCCGCATCTACGAAGCATTGCCGATGAAGACGCTGGAGCGAGCGTGGATGGCCAGCCCGGCGCTGCTGAAACCAAAGCCACGGAAGGCTTTGACGGTTGAGGAGTTGTCTCGGTACCCGATCGGCGCGCAGTACGCGGACACCATCCACGCCCGACTGCAGAGCGCCTGGTTCACGCGAGCGGGCTACCCGTTGCGCACCCTGATTCATGCGCACAGCCTGAGCGTGCTGGGCGAGTTGACGCGCGCCGGGGTCGTCGTGGCGCAGTTGCCGGTCGGTGTCTACGCGGACCCGCTGCGTCGAAAGGAACTGGTGCGAATCCAGGTGACTCCGGAACTGCCGGATGTCCAGTACTTTGCCGTCTACCGGCGTGCCACGGCGCATCGCCTCGCAGCCCGCATCGCAGCGCTCGCCCAGGAAACTTGCGACTTTTCGAAGCGGGGGAAGTAGGCCCGCCATTGCGCAGGACACGGCCGGGTCGCCATACGTCCGCGATGGGTCGGAAGCCGAAATTGGTGTCTGGCCTATTCCCGGCCCCCGTTGATCACATAACGCGCGATCGCGCGGCGCACGTCGAGGTTGATCAAGAGCCACGCTCCGTCGGCGTTTCGCGCCAGCACGTAAGGTCCGCCGCGCGCGTCGGCGGCCAGCGCGCGCACCGGGGCTTCCAGTGGCGTGCGACGCACGCCGAGGAAGCCGGGCGCGGCGATGGCCTCGCCCATGCGGTAGTCGTGCACCAGGCCGTCGTGCACTGGCGGGGCCTGCGGGTCGGCTGACAGCTCCCACAGTTCGGGCAAGGTGTCGAAGGCGATG
>JANOEG010000263.1:0-22151 GCA_031413095.1 Burkholderiales bacterium
ACGCGCAGCAGGCCGATGATCTGCAACTGCGGGTTCAGATTCGCATGCACCTGGCGGATGGTGTTGACGAGGTCGGTCAGGCCCTCGAGCGCAAAGTACTCGCACTGCATCGGCACGATGACGCCGTTGGCGCTGCACAGGCCGTTCAGCGTCAGCAGCGACAGCGACGGCGGGCAGTCGATGAGCACGAAGTCGTAGTCGGCCTCCACCGCCACCAGCGCGCCGCGCAGGCGCTCACTGCGTCGCTCGACGCTGACCAGTTCGATCTCGGCGCCGGCCAGTTCGCGGTTGGCGCCGAGCACGTCGTAGCCGCCCTTGTCGGTGCGCTGGCGGGCCTCGGCGATGGTCGACGACTCCAGCAGCACGTCGTACACCGACAGCTCCAGCGCGCGTTTGTCGACGCCGGAGCCCATCGTCGCATTGCCCTGCGGGTCGAGGTCGATGATGAGCACGCGCTGGTTCAACTGCGCCAGCCCGGCGGCGAGGTTGACCGTGGTGGTGGTCTTGCCGACTCCGCCCTTTTGATTGGCAACGCAGAAGACTTGCATGCAGTCAGTCTCGCACGAGACGTATGCCGAAACCGATCAGGAACACACCGGCCGCGCGTTCGAGCCAGCGCGCTGCCGTGCGGTTGGCCTTGACCTTGGCCGCCACGGCGTTGGCAAACGCACACAGCGTCAGGCAGTACACGGCCGTGACAACCGCGATCGTCAGCGCCATCGCCGCGAACGTTGGCAGGCCGCGGTGCGTGGCCGGGTCGATGAACAGCGGGAAGAACGCCATGTAGAAAACGATCGCCTTCGGGTTGAGCAGCGTGATGAAGAAAGCCTGGCGCGCGTAGTGGCGCGGCTCGATGTTGACCGGTGAGGCCGTGCCATCGCCCTTGGCCAACAACAGCCGCAAGCCGATCCAGCCTAGGTAAGCCGCCCCGGCGTACTGCACGGCCTTGAAAACCATCGGGTTGGCGGCGAGCAGCGCGGCGACACCGGCCACCGCGAGCCACAACAACACTTGGTCGCCGACGATCAGGCCGAGCGTGGCCGCCGTGCCCCCGCGAAAGCCGCCCTTGCCGGTGGAGGTGAGCAGCGCGAACGTGCCCGGCCCGGGCAGCGCGAGGAAGAGCACGATGGTGGCGCAGTACGCGCCATAGTCGGTGATGCCGTACATGCGGGCAGGTTAGCGCATCGTGCGCGGGCTGAACGACAATCGCGCCCGATGATCAGCACCGACAACCGTCCCCCGGAAGAAACGCTTCCTCCCGCAACACCTGACGCAGCGGCCTTGCCGTTGGTGCCTGTGACGGCGCCAGAGACGGTGAGCGAAACCCCCGATGCAACCGAGGCCGCACCTGCAAACGATGCGGCCGAGGCAGCGCCTGCCGCGCCCACAACAGCGCCCGATTTGTCCCCGGCCGCGACCGGCGCGCGCCTGGCCGAGTTGTTCCCGGCGCTCTTCGTCGGGCCCGACGGCAAGGGCGTGTGGCGGGCGATCAAGTTGCGCATCCACGCCGACATCCAGGCGCGTGCGCCGGGCCAGTTCAGCAAGCGCACGCTGGGCATCTTCTTCTCACGCTACACGACGACAACGCCCTACCTGAAGGCCCTGGCGGCGCCCGGCGCGCAGCGCCACGACCTCGATGGCCAGCCCGCTGGCGAGATTGCCGACGAGCACCGCAACGCCGCGGCAGAAGAGGTGACACGACGCCAGGCGATTGCCGCCGAGCGGCGCGCCGCATTTCGCAAGCCGATGCCGCGGGCACCGGTGGCACCGGTGGCGTCGGCCGAAGACGGCGGCGAGACGCAGGCGCCACAGGCTCCACGTGAACGACCGGCCCGCGAGCCGCGGCGCGACGACGGCCCGCGCGATCGCCCTCGGCGCGACGAGCCACGGCGCGCACCGCCAGGTCCAAGACCGGCCCCGCGTCACGACGCGCCGCCCCGGCGCGATCAACGCCAGGCCGCACGCCCCGAACTCACAGCTCCCGCCGCCATGTTGCCCGCCGACCCCGCACAGCGAGAGCGCGCGCTGCTGCTGCGCAGTTTCGAAGCCAGCACGATCAGCAAGGCCAACTTCTGTGCGTTGAAGCGCATCAGCGAAGCCGATCTCGATGCCGCCCTTTTGCAAGCCCGCGCCGAACGCCGCTGAGGCAGCACGGTGAGCGCGCGCGCGCGCGCCACTCTGGACGACACGCTGCGCGCCATCGAGCGCTCGCGCATTCAGGCGCTGGTTCAGCGCGACATGGCCGTGCTGCGGCGGCTTCACGCGCCGGACTACCAGCTCATCACGCCCGCGGGCCGCACGTTCACGCGCGAGCGCTACCTGACGGCCATCGAGGCCGAGCCCTTCTATGCCGGCTGGGACGCCGGTGAGATGCAGGTCCGCGTGTCGGCGCAGATGGCGGTGCTGCGCTACCGGGCGCTGCTGACGTTTCCGTCGGGCAAGTCGGTGGACTGCTGGCACACCGACCACTACGAACTGCGCGACGGGCAGTGGCAAGTGGTGTGGTCGCAGGCCACCGAGATCCGCCCGCCGGATTGAGACGCGGGGCCATGCTGGCCCTTGCGTCGGCGCGGCCCGCAGGTCTAGAGTCAGCCTCCCCGCGGCCGGGTCGAGGCCGCAGTGAACCCGCCCCAGAAGGAGACTTGCGATGTCTGCAACATCCCCCAGCGCCACGGTGCAGCAGTGGCTCGACGATTTCGGTGCCGCGATCACGCGCGCCGACTTTGCGGCCGCCGCCGCGATGTTCGGTGACGAGAGCTACTGGCGCGATCTGATCTCGTTCACCTGGAACCTGAAGACCGCCGAAGGCCGCGAGCAGATTCGCGAGATGCTCGCCGCCACCGCGCCGAACACGAAGCCATCGAGTTGGAAGCTGATCGGCGACGGCAGCGAAGCCGGCGGCGTGACCGAAGGCTGGTTCACGTTCGAGACCGACACGTCTCGCGGCAAGGGCCTGCTGCGCCTGATCAACGGCAAGGCCTGGACGCTGCTGACGACGATCCAGGAACTGAAGCGCTTCGAAGAAAAGAAGCGCGAGTCGCGGCCCAAGGGCGTCGAGCATGGCGTGCACGCCGGCCGAAAGAGCTGGCTGGAAGAAAAGCAGGAGCGCGCCAAGACGCTCGGCTACAGCGAGCAGCCCTATGTGCTGGTGTTGGGCGGCGGGCAGGCCGGCATCATCCTCGGCGCGCGGCTGAAAAAACTCGGCGTGCCGGCGGTCATCGTCGAGAAGAACCCGCGCGCCGGCGACTCCTGGCGCAACCGCTACAAGAGCCTGTGCCTGCACGACCCGGTCTGGTACGACCACCTGCCGTACCTGCCGTTTCCGGACGACTGGCCGGTGTTCTCGCCGAAGGACAAGATCGGCGATTGGCTGGAGAGCTACACGAAGCTGATGGAGCTCGACTACTGGGCCAGCAGCGAGTGCAAGAGCGCCAAGTGGGACGACGCGGCGCAGCATTGGGAAGTGGTCGTCGAGCGCAAGGCCGACACGCCGAGCGGCCAACCTGAGACGCTGACGCTGCGGCCGAAGCATGTGGTCTTCGCCACCGGCATGAGCGGCGTGCCGAGCCTGCCCAAATACGCCGGCATGGACAGCTTCAAGGGCCAGCAAGTGCATTCGAGCGCCTTCAGAACCGGCGTCGAGTGGAAGGGCAAGAACGTCGTCGTCGTCGGCTCCAACAATTCGGCGCACGACATCTGCGCCGACCTGTGGGAGAACGGCGCCAACGTGACGATGGTGCAGCGCTCGTCGACGCACATCGCGAAGAGCGACACGCTGATGGACCTGGCGCTCGGCGGCCTGTACTCCGAAGCCGCGGTGAAGAACGGCGTCGACACCGACAAGGCCGACCTGATCTTCGCCTCGCTGCCCTACAAGGCGCTGCCGGCGCTGCAGATTCCCGTGTACGAGCAGATGAAGGAGCGCGACGCCGACTTGTACGCACGATTGGAGAAGGCCGGCTTCCTGCTCGACTTCGGCGAAGACGGCTCGGGCCTGTTCATGAAGTACCTGCGCCGCGGCTCGGGCTACTACATCGATGTCGGCGCGAGCGAGCTGGTGGCCGACGGCCGCGTGAAGTTGAAGACGGGGGCGATCGAGCGCGTGGAGCCCGATGGCCTGTTGATGGCCGACGGCACGAGATTGAAAGCCGACCTCATCGTCTGGGCCACCGGTTATGGCTCGATGAACGGCTGGATCGCCAAGCTCGTCGATCAGCAAACGGCCGACAAGGTCGGCAAATGCTGGGGCCTCGGCTCGGGCACGACCAAGGACCCGGGGCCGTGGGAGGGCGAGCTGCGCAACATGTGGAAGCCGACGCAGCAGCCGAACCTGTGGATGCAGGGCGGCAACCTGCACCAGAACCGGCATTACTCGCTGCTGGTCGCGCTGCAGTTGAAGGCGCGGATGGAGGGCGTGCCGACACCGGTGTATGGCTTGGCGCCGGTGCATCACAAGGCGTGATGGAGCGCGTCGAACTCGATCACACCATCGTCGCCTCGCGCAACGCTCGCGCCGCGGCCCAACGGCTCGCCGACATCCTCGGCGTGCCGTGGGCCGAGCGGGCCGCGTTCGGGCCGTTCTGCCCCGTGTATGTCAGCGACGGGCTGACGCTCGACTTCGATCAGCACGACAGCGCGTTCCCGATCCAGCACTTTTGTTTTCGTGTCAGCGAGAGCGCGTTCGATGGGCTCATCGCACGTCTGCGCGCGCTCGGCATCGCGATGCGCAGCACCCCGCATGGCGAGGTCGATGGGCAAGTCAACACGCAGCACGGCGGGCGCATCGTCTATTGGAGCGAGCCCGACGGGCATGTGTGGGAAGCGCTGACGCTGAGCTACGCGCGGCAGAACCGCAGCGCCGATTGAGCGCGGCCTATCATGGCCGCATGACCTCCGCGTCTTCGATCCAGGCGGCGCTGACCGACGGCGTGCACGCTTTCGCCAACTGGCTGCACAACTGGTGGCGCATCGCCCTGCTGGGCGCCCAGTTGCTGACGCTGGCGCTGTCGCCGTCGTCCTACACAGCGGGTTACCGCCACGCGCTGCTGCGCCAGATCGTGCTCGGCACGGCGCCGTCGCTGGTCAGCTTCACGGTGCTGACGACGCTGCTCAGCCTGGTGGTGATCCGCATCGTGCTCGTCACCTCGGTGAGCTACGGCCTGACGCAGTACGCGCTCGAGATGGTGGTGCGCGTGCTGGTGCTGGAGTTGATCCCGCTGACCGCGGCGCTGTTCGCCGCGGTGCGTTGCACGATTCCGCGCGCGGCCGAGGTCGCGGCGCTTCGGTCGAGCGGCGCATGGGACGCCGGCAGCAAGCCGATGCACCTGCAGGTGTTGCCGCGTGTGGCCGCCGGCATCGTCTGCGCCCTGCTGCTGGCCGCCATCAGTTGCGGTGTCACCTTGCTGCTGGCCTACCTGTCGATCTACGGCTTCACGAGCGCAGGCTTCCCCGCCTACACGCGCACGGTGGGCCAGATTTTCAGCCCCGGCGTCGCGCTCGTCTTCAGCCTCAAGATCGCGGCGATGGCGCTGGCGGTCGCGCTGCTGCCGCTGGCCTCGGTGCTGATCGCACCGGCGCGGCAGGGCGACCTCACCAGCGCTGAGTTGAAAGGCCTGGTGCGCATGTTCTTCGTCATCCTGCTGATCGAAGGCGTGTCCCTCGTCGGCAACTACTACTAGCGCCAATGGACGAAGAAAAGCCGATCGCCGCGCCCGTACGCCACCTCGAACTCAAGGCGGCGCTGCTGCTGGCGCTGCTGGTGGCGCTGATCGGCGGCGCCGCGCTGTACCTGATGTACGCGCGCGGCGTCTTCGAGCAGACGCAGCGCCTGGTGCTGCTGGTCGACGACTCCGAGGGCGTGCGTGTCGGCATGGACATGACGTTCTCGGGCTTTCCGATCGGCCGTGTGCGCCGCGTCGAGCTCTCGCCGGCGGGCGAGGCGCGCATCCTGATCGATGTGCCACTCGAGGACGCGCGCTGGCTGCGCACGTCCTCCATGTTCACGCTGGTGCGCAGCCTGGTCGGCGGCGCCTCGCTGCGCGCCTACAGCGGCGTGCTCACCGATCCGCCGCTGCCCGACGGCGCCGAGCGCAAGGTGCTGGTCGGCGACACCGCGGCCGAACTGCCCATCCTGGTGGCGTCGGCGCGCGAGCTGATCGGCAACCTGAACCGCATCTCGGCGCAGGACTCGGCGCTGTCAGCCAGCCTCGACAACGTGAAGACGCTCACCGAGAAATTGAACGGCCCGCAAGGCGCGCTCGGCGCGCTGGTCGGCAACGACAGCATCGACCCGAAGAAGATCGCCGCAGCACTCGACCGCGTGAACACCTTGCTCTCGCGCCTGGACGGCATGGCCGTGAAGGCCGATGCGCAGGTGCTCGGGCCTGACGGCCTGGTGGCCGGCAGCCGCGCCACGGTGACGCAGCTGAACGCCGTGCTCGCCGACGCGCGCGGCACGCTGAAGAAGGTCGATGCGGTGCTGGCCGAAGCGCAGGCGGTGGCCGGCAACGTGCGCGAAGGCACGGCCGACCTGGGCGCGCTGCGCGGCGAGGTCGATGCGACGGTGCGCAAGGTCGAGTCGCTGGTCGACGAGGTCAATCGCAAGTGGCCGTTCGCGCGCGACCCGCGCGAGCTGGAGTTGAAACTCAAATGAGGCAGCGCCTGCTCGTGCCGCTGTCTGCGGCGTGGCTGGTGGCCTGCGCGAGCGGCGGCCCCGCGCCGCCGGCGTGGCAGGCCGACGCCAAGACGGCCGTCGATCGCGCCAACGCGGCCTGGCTCGCCGGCGAGACCAAGGCCAGCGACGCCGAGATGGCCCGCGCCCGGCGCACGCTCACCAGCACCGGCCGCGCCGACCTGCTCGCCCGCGCCGAGCTGATGCACTGCGCGGCGCGCGTGGCCAGCCTGGTGTTCGAGCCCTGCGAGCGCTTCGAGGTCTTGCGCGCCGACGCGCCGGCGGCCGAGCGCGCCTATGCCGATCACCTCGGCGCACGCGCGCTCGCGGCGGGCGACATTGCGCGCCTGCCTGCTGCGCAGCAAGGGGCAGCCACAGCCGTGGCGGGCGGCGACGCCACGCTGGCCGCCGTCCAGGGCATCGAGGACCCGCAGGCGCGACTGATCGCCGTGGCGGTGCTGTTCCAGGCCGGCAAGGCGAGCCCGTCGATGATCAACGCGGCCGTCGAAACTGCGTCGGCGCAAGGGTGGCGCCGACCTCTGCTGGCGTGGCTGAAAGTGCAGGCGCTGCGCGCCGAGACGTCTGGCGATGCGGCCGAGACGCAGCGGCTGCAGCGGCGGATCGCGCTCGTTGAAGAGAAGCGCTAGCTAAGCGGCCTTCAGCGTAATCACGCGCGAGCGCAACTGTCCGCAACCCGCATCCGCGTCCTGCCCCGCCGATTGACGCAGCCGCGTCAGCACGCCGCGCTGGTTGAGCGCGCGGAAAATCGCCGTACAGCGCTTGTCGCTCGGCCGCTCGTGATTGAAACCCTCGACGCGGTTGTACGGAATCATGTTCAGGATCGCGTACTTGCCGCGCAGCAATGACACGATGCCCTCGATCTCGTCGTCGCCGTCATTGACGCCGGACAGCAGCGTCCACTGGTATTGGATCGGGTAGCCGGCGGCGCGGGCGTAGCGCTCGCCTTGCTCCACCAGTTCGGCGATCGTGATGCGCGGTGCACGCGGCAGCAGTCGCTCACGGCGTGCATCGTTCGTCGTGTGCAACGACAGCGCGAGTGCGGGCTTGACCTCATCCGACGACAAATCCATGAGCCGATCGAATACGCGCGCATCGCCGACGGTCGAGAACACCAGGTTCTTGTGCCCGATGCCGCCTTCATGGCCGAGCAACTCGATGGCCTCCATCACGTTGTCTAGGTTGTGCGCCGGCTCGCCCATGCCCATGAAGACGACCTTGTGCACCGCACGCTGCTGCCGCGCCAACGCCACCTGGGCGACGATCTCGGCGCTGCCGAGCTGGCGCACGAGGCCCATCGTGCCGGTCATGCAGAACGTGCACCCCACCGCGCAGCCGACTTGCGAAGACACGCACAGCCCTTCGCTGCGCGGCAAGCGCACCGCTTCGACGGTCTGGCCATCGTGCAGTGCGATCAACAAGCGCGCCGAGCCATCGGCGGCGGGATGTTCGGAATGCAGACGCGCGAGCGCCGCGAGTTCATCGGTCAGCGCTGGCAGTGCATTGCGCAGCGTCTGCGGCAGGTAGTTGTCGATGCGCCGCCGGCCGCTGTCCTGTGGCTTGGCCTGCGACCAACGCCGCAGTACATGCTGCTGGTGCGCAGGGTTGGCGCCGAGAGCGCGCAGGCGGTGGCGGAGATCAAGGATGCGCATGGGCTGACGGCGACGGCATTGACGTCCAGACTGCTTCGCGAGCTAGTACAAAGGAGCAGACACGGCCGCGTCATTGCAGCGGCAACATCACTGCGGTAGGACAGTGCGAGCCAGATGCTGCAAAAGCAAGTAGTAGGCAGCGGCGATTGAAGCAACCTTCAACCAGAAGAACGTGAGCGCGGGCCAGTTGAGCTGTGGTGGCGCGGTGAACTCAACATCTTCAGCTACCCCGGCTCTTTCCTTTTTGCGTTGAAAAGTGCCCCAGATAAAGGTCGCGCTTGCGTATTGCAGGAGGTCCAAGCCGAGGCCAAAAACAATCAGAACGAGGGGTGTCAGCAACTGTGCGGGAATCTTTGGAACACCGAGGACCTCGTACTTGAACAGCCAAACAACCGCGATCCCCGCCAGCGCTAGCTGGCGAACCAAGTCGCTGGTCTTCCCGGAGTGAAAGTAGTAATTCTCTCGGGCGTCTTTGAGCTTCATTTCTTCTTTCGCGGGCCGCCGCTATTGGTTCCTGTGCTGGAGCCGGTCTTCTTGGCCGCGCTTTGTGAGAGCACAGATCCTGCCGCGGACTTCGATGCAACACCGGTTCGTCCGTCTCGCAGAACCTTCGATGCAGTGGTCGCTGCCTTTTTTGAGCTCACTTTGCCTGCATCGACCTGCGACAAGGCGCTCCCCGCTACTGTCTTTGTGGCCTTGCCGGTTGAAGAGCTTCTGAGAACCGTTGATGCCTTCTTCGCAACGGTGGTGCTCGTCGATTTCGATGACTTAGTGACCATGCATTCCGTCCTGGGTGTTGTGAGTCTGTATTCTGGCGCGGCCGAGGTCGATGTACATAGCGCCTGCACATTGATTTGACCAGCGCATCGCAGCATGAGCTCCATGCGCTTGCCACGCGAGCGCCGAACTGGCCATCGCGGCGCGCTGTGACTTCGGTCGCACTCATTCGCTCAAGTCGACGCGCCGTCGGCCGATGGTCTACCCAGGACCCCTACATGAGCAGCATCGCCTCGATCGCCCTGTCCGGACTGAACGCCGCTTCGAGCCAGCTCGCAACGGCCGCGCACAACATCGCCAATGCGCAGACGCCGGGATTCAGGCGACAACTCGCGCAGCAGACGGCGCAGCCCGATGGCGGCGTCATCGTCTCGATCGGCCGGGCCACTGAGGCCGGCGACGCGCTCGACGAGGACGTGGTGTCGCAGATGGCCGCCACCTACGCCTTCAAGGCCAACGTGCTGACGCTGAAGACGCAGGACCGCATGCTCGGCAGCCTGCTCGACATGACGGCCTGACGGCGTTCGCTTGAGCCTGCGTGCCCGCTGCGAGCACAGCGTCGAGCACGCTTGGACCCTTGCGTCAGCCGCCTTCGTAGAGGATGAGCTTGCGCGCCTTTCTCGACCCGTCGACCTCCGTGAGGGCGCCACTGTCGGCAAAGACCAAGAAGATCTCGTCGTCGCCCGACACGTCGTAGCGCCACTCCTTCGCGTCCAGGCTGGGCACGAGGTCCAGCCGGGGGCGGCCGAGGGAAACCAGGACTTGCTCTCGTGTCATGCCGCGCAGCACGCGCGCGGCGCGGACGGCGTTTCTTGTCGCCTCGGGCAGGGCGGCAATGGCGGGCCGGGGATCGTCGGGCGTGGTCACGGCAGCAAAGAAGTTCTGGATGCTCTGCGTTTCGCGCGTGTAGTCCACGCCCAGCCTCATCTTTCGGCCATCGATCAGCACGGCGGCCCTTTGTTTTCCCCAGTCGGTGACCTTGATCCGTGAGCCGGCGGGAACAAACGGCAGCTGCGGCAAAGACGCATCGTTGATCCAGTCATCTTCGTACCGGAGATTGGTCTTGGTGAAGACCGCCCCGTCCATCTGCTTCTGCAACTCGGGATTGGCCGGCGCGATGACTTTGCTGCCCGGCACTTCGATGCCTTTCGAATCTTCGATCCAGACTTCGCGCCGAAACGGATCCATGAAGCCGTTGACGCGGTAGCGTTGGCCGGGAGCCAGGTCCACGGTGACGGTGCCGTCCACCCGGGGGTCACCGTCCTTGAAGGCCGCACGAAAGATCGTGGTGATGGGCATGGCGTGCGTCTGGAGAGCCAGCAACTTGAGGGTGACCTGGCCCGCCGGCACTGAGCGTGCCGTGGTCTGGATCGCCATGTAAGCGCCGCGGTTTCGGCTGGCTTGCATGCTCAATGTCAATGCCGTTTCGCGCACCTCCGCGCCATTGACCGCGACGGCCACGAAGAACGTGCCGCCGCCAGGTCCGCCGCCCTCGGCCGTGTCGGCGACGATGGCGGTGGCGGTGTCCTGCGCGAAGGCGGTCTTGGCGCAGAGCGACAACGCAACCGCAGCAGAGACGACGCGACGACGGGTGGGGTGGTGCATGGGACGGACCTTCAGCAGGGGCGACTCTGGCGAGATTGTGGCGTCAATGAAAGTCGCGCGAACTCGTCGCCACCGCTCGATCAGGTGCGTGGTGCCGTGATGTTCAATCCAGCGGCGCCGAAGTCACCCAGCGCCGCAAGCAAGCGTGCTGCGTTGTCATTCGTCGCCCGAATCCGGAGGTCGAGTCGCCGGTGTAGCGCGGCAGGCCATGCGCGGCCGGCGCGTCTCCGCCCACCACAAGGTATTGAACCGCGTGCGCGTTGAACGAGACGACAAACTCTTCGAAGCCGCGGTTCAGCATCGGCTGTGACACCTTCGTGGTCGCGGCGCAGTTGTCTCGCCTGCCGCGCGCGCACCCCTGAGCCAGCCGGCCCTCAGTAGGCGTACCGCAGCCCGATCTTGAAGACCGGAAAGACGCGCAGGCTGTTCGCCTCGTTCTGTGCGGCGGACTGTTCGGAGGCCAGATCGTTGGCGTTGATGCTGGCCGCCAGGCTGCCTGTCGGCGTGAGCGTCACCTTGGGTTTGCCAATGGCCACGCCCGCATCCGCATACAAATGCAGACCGCGCGCGCCGCTGTGGTGGCCCCAACCGACGCCCAGGTAGGGCGCGACGGAGGGGAACTTGGCGTCGAAGTCGAGGCTGTCGCCGGCACCCACCGGATAGACAACGTTGTTGATCTCGATCGCGTTGCCAATGCTACGCGCCTTGCCGCTAACCTTGCGCGAGCCCACCAGGGCGCCGCCCGTGAGGCGGAAGCCGCTGACCACGAACCAGTCCATGTACAGGCCGGCGTTGGAAAACTTCACGCGCGCGTCGTACTGGATGTCGTCGGTGGTGACGTCTCGGGTGATGCTGAGGTGGTTCATCTCCAGCCGCGCGCCCAGGCTCTGGGAGACGCTGTGCGACAACCCCAACTCCAGGCCGGTGCTGCCGATGCCGCCATACACCTCACCGGCAACGGCGGTGATGCCGGTGCACGACAGCGCGACGAGTGTGGATGCTGCGAAGAGTTTCACTGGAGCCTGCCCCTGAAGAGATGGACGATGAATGCGGATGCCCGAACGCAAACCCCGCGTTGGAGGTTGTCGGCAGCCTAGGTGCAACGCCGCAGCGGGTGGGGCCAGGCCGACGGCGATTTGTCCATTCGTTCTCGGTTGACGGCTGATCTGCCGCGCCCGCGGCGTTAATCCAACAAGCCGTGGCTCAGACCGGTTCAACCAGGCCGACACCGCTGGCCAGTGCCGCGTCACGCAGCGGGGCGTCGGTGGTGGCTAGCGGCAGTTGCAAACGCAGCGCAAGCTCGAGGTAAGCGGCGTCGTAGGCGCTCAGGCCGAAGCGCAAGGCCAGGCCGAGCAGCTCGGAGGCAGCCACGGGCTGCCGATCCACCTCGATCGGCAGCGATACCACTTGGGCCAGCTTCGCTTGCGCTTGTTGGGCGGTCAGTCGTTGGCGCATACAGGCCGTGCGCAGGACGTTGGTCAGCTCCAACTCCCACAAGGCCGGCGCATGGGCGCGGTCGTCGAGGAGGCGCTGCGCCACCGCATCGCCGTAGTCGCTGGCCTGACTCTCGATGAGCCAGCCGCAGACGACCGAGTTGTCGATGATGAAGGGCATGGTGCGTTTGCCTTCAGTCGCGCCCTTCGGCGATGAGGTCTTTCAGCGGGCCCTTGAGGTTGATGCGGCTGCTGCGCAATTTGGCCAGCGTGTCGGCCGTTTGCTGGCGCCGGCTGGCCGCGACGCGCCGCGGGGCGGTGGCAGGCACCAGGCGCGCCACTGCCAAGCCGCGGCGGGTGATCGTGACTTGTTCGCCACTGGCCTCGACCTCGGCCAGCAGTTCCGACAGGCGGGTCTTGGCCTCATAAACCGCGACTTCTTTCATGGCTGACCTTTACGTTGAGTTGGTTAACTATATTGCGGCGTTCCGCCAACGTCAATGAAAGTCCCGCGAACTCGTTGCCACCGCCCCCAGCCACGGCGTCATGTCGACCAGCCGGCGCGCGATCAGGTGCGTGGTGCCGTCCTTGCTCTGCCACTGGCCCGCCACCGCGAGCAATCGTGAGCGCAGCAGCGCCGGGCGCTGGCGTTCGCGCACGTGGCGCCAGACGATGATGTTGACGCTGCCGGTTTCGTCTTCGAGCGTGACGAAGATGACGCCCTTGGCGGTCTCGGGTTGCTGACGCATCGTGACGATGCCGCAGGCCCAGGCGCTGGCACCGTCTTTCAATTGCGCCAGCTGTTCGGCGCTGCGCCAGCCGCGGCGCGAGATGCGCTCGCGCAGCAGCGCCAGCGGATGGCGGCGCAACGTCAGGCCGGTGGCCTGGTAGTCGAGCGCGATGGCTTCGCCTTCCGGGGCTTCGAAAAGATCGGGCTGCTCGTTGGCGCGCTCGATGACCGGTGCGTCGGCGAGCAGCGCTGTTTCCGGGCGGCCCTGACCGGCGGCGCTCCAGAGCTGGCGGCGACGGTGGCCGGCGAGCGATTGCAGCGCGTCGGCGTGGGCCAGGGTCTGCAAGTCGCGCGCGTCGAGCTGCGCGCGGCGCGCCAGATCATCGACGCTGGCAAATGCGCTCACCCGTCGTGCTTGCATGATGCGTTCGGCCGCGGCCTGCGAGAAGCCGCTGGCCAGGCGCAGGCCGAGGCGGATGGCCGGTTGCACGGCGCCATCCGATCGACGCTCCATCGAACAATCCCAATCACTCGCACTCACATCCGCCGCACGCACTTCGACGCCATGCCGCTTCGCATCCTGCACCAGTTGCGACGGCGCATAAAAACCCATCGGCTGCGAGTTCAGCAGCGCGGCGACGAAGATCGCCGGCTCGTGGCACTTGAGCCACGCGCTCACATAGGCGAGCAGCGCGAAGCTGTAGGCGTGGCTTTCCGGAAACCCGTACTCGCCGAAGCCGCAGATCTGCTTGAAGATGCTGTCAGCGAACTCGGCGTCGTAGCCTTTTGCGGCCATGCCGTCCTTGATGCGCTGCTCGAATTGGTCAACATGGCCGTCGCGCCGCCACGCCGCCATCGCGCGGCGCATCCGGTCGGCCTCGCCGGGCGTGAAGCCGGCGGCGATGCTGCAGATCTGCATCACCTGCTCCTGGAAGATCGGCACGCCGAGCGTGCGGCCGAGCGCGGCATCGAGCGCCGGGTACTTCGACGGTTCCTGCTTGCCCGCGGCCTTGGCCTCGCGCCGCTTCAGGTACGGGTGCACCATGCCGCCTTGAATCGGGCCGGGGCGCACGATGGCGACTTCGATCACCAGGTCATAGAGCGTGCGCGGTTTCAGGCGCGGCAGCATGCTCATCTGGGCGCGACTTTCGATCTGGAAGGTGCCGACGGTGTCGGCCTTGCAGACCATGTCGTAGGTCGCTTTGTCTTCGCGCGGAATGTCCTGCATGCGCCACGGCTGGCCGTGCCACAGCGTCATGAAAGCGAGCGCGCGGCGGATGCAGCTCAGCATGCCGAGCGCGAGCACATCGACTTTCAACAATCCGAGCGATTCGAGATCGTCCTTGTCCCACTGGATGACGCGGCGGTCCTTCATCGCGGCGTTCTCGATCGGCACCAGGCGGCTCAGCTTGTCGCGGGCGATGACGAAACCGCCGACATGCTGCGACAGGTGGCGCGGAAATCCTT
The DNA here is from genome assembly GCA_031413095.1 of Burkholderiales bacterium. Classification (GTDB taxonomy): domain Bacteria; phylum Pseudomonadota; class Gammaproteobacteria; order Burkholderiales; family Burkholderiaceae_C; genus CADEEN01. Next base: position 14,353 of record JANOEG010000263.1, read on the forward strand.
GCAGTGTGGTCACGAGCTGCATCCATTGCTGCACGACCATCGCATCGGGGTCGAGGCCCGCTTCGAGCAAGCCGCGTTGCAGGCGCTCGACATCGTCGAACCAATGCACCGAGCGCGCGACGGCGTCGATCGGGCCGCCCGGGTTGTCATCCAGGCCGAGCGCCTTGCCGACGTCGCGCACCGCGCCGCGCGTGCGGTAGGTCGACAACGCCGCCGCCAGCGCGCAGCGCTGGATGCCGTACTTGCCGTAGATGTACTGGATGACCTCTTCGCGCCGCTCGTGCTCGAAATCGACATCGATGTCCGGCGGCTCGTTGCGCTCGCGGCTGATGAAGCGCTCGAACAGCAGCGTGGTGTCGATCGGGTTGACCTCGGTGATGCCCAGGCAGTAGCAGTCGGCCGAGTTGGCCGCCGAGCCGCGGCCTTGGCAGAGGATGCCTTTGCCGCGCGCGAAACGAACGACATCGTGCACGGTGAGGAAGAAGGCCTCGTAGCGCAGCTCCTGAACGAGTTGCAGCTCGCGCTCGATCTGCGTCTGCACGCTCGCCGGCACGCCTTGCGGATACCGCTCCTCGCGCGCGCCGCGCTCGGTGAGCACGCGCAGCCAGGAGATCGGCGTGTGGCCGGCGGGTACGAGTTCGGCCGGGTACTCATAGCGCAGCTCATCGAGCGAGAAGCGGCAGCGCTGCGCGATGGCGACACTGGCGGCGAGCCATTCGGGCCGGTAGAGCTGCACCAGGCGCAGGCGCGAGCGCAGGTGCTGTTCGGCGTTGCGCGCCAGTGCAAAGCCGCAATCGGCCAGCGGCGTCTTCAGGCGGATCGCGGTCAGCGTGTCCTGCACCGCCTTGCGCGAGCGCTGGTGCATCAGCACGTCGCCAGCGGCCACCAGCGGCACGCCGCTTTGTTCGGCAATGGGCACGAGGTGCTCGACCAGCAGCGAGTCGTCGGCGTAGAGCAGCAACTCGACGGCGATCGCCGCGCGCTCGCCGAAGGTGCAGCGCAGCCAGTGCGCCTGCGCGAGCAGCGTCTCGGGTGAGTCTTCGCGGCGCGGGACCAGCAGCGCCGTGCAATCGGGCAGGCCGTCGGCCACGTCGTGCGTCGTCGCCCGGTACGAGCCTTTGTCGCTGCGCAAGCGCGCGCGCGTGATCAGGTCGCACAGGTTGGCATAACCCTCGCGGTTGTGGGCCAGCACGACAAGGCGACACCCTGGTTCGCCTTCGAGGTTGAACTCGCTGCCGACGATCAGCCGGATCGCACTGCCGGCCTCGGCCTGACGCTTGGCTTCTTCGTGCGCCCGCACGACACCGGCCACCGAGCATTCGTCGGTGATAGCAATCGCCGTGTAGCCGAGCTGCGCCGCGCGAGCGACGAGTTCCTGCGGATGCGATGCGCCGATGAGGAAGCTGAAGTTGGAGCGGCAGTGCAGCTCGGCATAGGCCGGCAGTGCGTCGAGCAGCAGCGACGGTGGTGCGAGCGGTGGGCGCGGGCGCGGCGCCTTGGGGTGCGTGGGCTGCGGCAACTTGTTTCACCCTCACCCGAACACGCCGTGCAGATACCAATGCGCCGCGTCGCCACGCCGCTCACGAAACACCCACAGCCAACGATGGTCCTTGGCCTGCGCGACGTGGTAATCACGCGAGATCAGTGCGCCGTCGAACCAGCCGGCTTCGATGCGTTCGGCGCGGCTGGCCAACACCAGCGGCGTGCCCTGATGCAGCGGGCGGCCGAACTCGCGGTCTTCTTGCAGGCGCAGTGGCTCGGGCAGCAGCCACGAGGGCCGCGCGGCACGCGCGGCGACAGGCCGGCTTTCGTGGTTGAGCGCTTTGTCCTGCACCGGCAGCCACTTCATCGCCCGCTCGGGCCGATGGTCGGCGACGAGCAGTGGCCGTTGCACGCGCTCGGCGCCGAGCCGCGCGGCCAGGCGGTCGAACAGCGCGCGCGCGGCTTCGCCGCTGCCAGTGCCCGCGTCGCGCCACAGCGCTGCTTCGCGCCCGGCATGGTTCACCGCTTCATCCAGGCGCAGCACGAGCGCGTACACCGGCGCGGGCAACTCGGTGCGCTGCAGGCGCTCGCGCAGCAGCAGCTGGATCTGCGCGGCGTCGCGCGTCGGGTCGCCGAAGGCCAGCGTCAGCAGCGTGTCGGGCACGGCGTGGCGCACGCTGGTTTCATGGCGCAGCACGAGCGTCAGCCGCGCGGCGGCAAGCCACTGCTGCGCCAGCCAGCCGGCCAGCGGCTGCACCAGGCGCTGCGTGGCAAAGACGAGCATCGCGGCGTCATCGGCACGGTGCAGCAGCTCGAGCCCCATCTCGAAGGTGCGCGGCGGCTCGAACCAGGTTTGGGGGTCGGGGGCGTGGCCGTGCGCACGCGCGATCGCCTCCAACAACGCCGCTGCACCGCGCCGCTGCGCGCCGGTGCGCGGCAGCATGCGCACGTCGCCGAGCGTGCGGCAGCCAATGCCGTGCAGCAACTCGATGAGGCGCGGCTCGATGCGCCACGCTTGCGCTGCGGCATTCAGCGGCAAGGCATCGAGGCGCTGCTGCATTGGCAACTTTCGCAGTGCAGGCGACGACGGCTCGGCACGCGCCAGCACCGCCGCCGCCGTGGCGGTGGGCGCCGCGGCCATGCGCAGCGAATTGATGTTCGATGGATTCACGCCGCAGGCCTGCGCAGCGTCGCGCACCGCGCGCCACAAGGCACGCGCGCCATCGAACAAACGCAGCGACGAGGAGACTTCAAGCAGCACGCCATCGGTCTGCACCACCACCGACGGTGTGAAGCGGGCCATCGACAAGGCCAGGCGCTGCACCAGCGCCGCTTCACGCGCAGCGCTGCGCGTGAAGACCTGCAAGCCACCTTCGCCCGACACCAGCGCCGCCGCCGATGCCGCGCTCATGCCGACCTCGACGCCGAGCGCCACAGCCGCCGCATCGGCCAGCACGACGCGCCGCGCTTCGAGCACGCAACAGGGCCGCGAGTCGTTGCCGTCATCGGCCGCGGCCGTGGCCCGCCAGGCCTCAAGCGGCAATCCGGGCAGGTGCAGCGCAAACCACAGCATGGTCGACGGCCTCCGGTTCAACGAGCGGTGCAGTGCGGTGCCTGCGCCGCGACGACAACAACGCCGGCCCCGGCAACGTGAGCAAGAGTGGCGCCGCCATCGGCGGGCCGCGGCGCTTGAAGACCTCCACCGCCACGCGCTGCGCGCTCGTGGGTTCGAGCGTCAGCCGCAGCGGCGCAGGCGACGACTGCGTGCGCACGGCGGCCGGCCGCAACGCGAACAACGGCGTGCGTCCTTCCATGGACGCGAGGTGCAGGCGGCGCAGCGTCGCCGGCAACGTGAAAGCACGCCCTTGCTGCGCTTCCCACCACAACACCGCCCCCAGCGCCCCCGAGCGCAGCGCCTGCTCGGCGGCCCAGGCGGCGTCGGCGGCCGTGTCGGGCGTGACGACGGTGAGCCGGTCGAGCGCGATGCCGAGCGCGGCCAGCGCCGGCGCGTACGGCACGAACGGTGGCGCGATCCACAACAGCGAGCGCTCACCTAGCGCTGGTGCCAGCAAGCGCAGCTCACCGCCGCCGGGCGCGGCCAGCAGCAGCTCGGTCAGCCCAGCCGCAGGCCAGCCGCCGCCGGGCAACTCGGCATCGAGCGCGGCGTGACCGGTGGCGAGCTGCAAAGCGGCGCCGCCGCTGCCGACTGCGGTCGAGCAGCCCCACTGGTCGGCCCGCCAGACGGTCGCGAGCGCCGACAGCGCAAGCGGCTCAGGTTGGCGCTGCGCCGCGTCAGCAGCAAAAACAGGGAAAGCGGCGGCAGCGCTGCGCATGGCGGCAGACGGTAGGGTGGAGTGGGTTGCGTTTTCGGGGGCACTGCGAAGTGCTGTGTATTTATACAGTATTCCGGCAGCCGATCACCAGCGTCTTTTGTGCGCCGGTCACCCACCCGCATATCCCGCTTTATGCGCAGGAAGGCTGCAGCAATACGTCACTCGTCGATGAACTGCCAGGTGTTTGCGCCGTCGAATCGACGAACCCGCACCGAGGCGATGAGCTCGGGATCGAAGTTGCCGAGGTTCACCCCATGCCGTGCCCCAGGGGTCGGCGCCAGCGGCTCCCAATGCGTGACACAGCCACACGTCGTGCAGTGGATGGTGCGCAACGTCTTGTCGCCCTGAATGTAGGCCGCGGTGGCTTGCGGGTGGCCTTCGATACGCACCGAGCCGAACTCGAAATAGACCCATGGCCCGCCGACACGCCGGCACAACGAGCAGTTGCAATCCGTGGCCACCTCCGGCGTTGACGGCAAGGTCATTCGAACCGCTCCGCAATGGCATGAGCCTTCATGCATGACGAACCCATCGGTATGAGCAGCGCGGCGTGCGCCACCGCAATCATCTTCGCGTTGCAGCCCATCAGTCACCTGGCCCGGCCCGCCTCTCGCAGCACCTACAATTTGTGCTCTCGTTTTGTGGCCCCGCCCTCGGATGATTTCGGGCCACCGTCACCAGAGACCAGAGCGCCATCCTGCGCCCGACCTGCAGAGGAAGACCTTGTCCGCGTTGCCTGCCGTACCCAACTCCAGTCCACCGACCGAAGCCCAGCGCGCGCTGGAGCTCGAGATGGCCCAGCTGTTCGTGACCTCGCTGAACCTCGAGATGGCCGCGGCCGACATTGACCCCGAAGCGCCGCTGTTCGGCGAGGGCCTGGGCCTGGACTCGATCGACGTGCTCGAAGTGGCGCTCGAAATCTCGCACCGCTACGGTTTTCAGTTGCGCTCGGACGACGAAAACAACCAGCAGATCTTTCGCAACCTGCGCAGCCTCACCGCGCATGTCGCACAGCACCGCAAGACCTGATCACGACAAGGTGGCGCTCGCATGACCGGCTGGCGCTTGGCCGCTGTCCTGGGCCTGCTGGCCGCCTACGCCGTGGCATCGCACCTGCTGATGACACACGTCAGCAACCACCCGTGGACCGTGGCCGCATTGTTCGGCCCGCTGCTGGCCGCTGCGGCCTGGTCGGGCTGGCGCACGCGCCAGCCCCGCTTGCTGCTCGGCTGCGCAGTGGCGCTGGTCGTGCTGGTCGGCGTGGTGGCGCGCGGCGGCGTCGATGACGTGAACCGGCTGTACGTGCTGCAGCACGCCGGCATTCACCTGGCGCTCGCGTTCACCTTCGGCATCACGCTGCGCGCCGGTGCCAAGCCGCTGATCGTGGCCATGGGCGAGAAGGTGCACCGCGAGTTCACGGCCGAGATGCGCGCCTATGCGCAGCGGCTGACGTTTGTCTGGGTGATCTATTTCGTCGGCATGGTCGTGATCTCGCTGGCGGTGTATGCGTTGGCGCCGTGGTCGTGGTGGTCGTTCTTCTGCAACCTGATCACGCCGCTGGCGGCGGTGGCGTTTTTCGTTGGCGAGCATCTCTGGCGGTATTGGCGGCACCCGCACTTCGAGCCGGTGAGCCTTCGCGCGGCCTGGGACGCGTACCAAAAGCATCCGACATGAGCGCAGTGCTGCCCCTGCTGGCCGAGCGCGATCTCGCTCTGCCCCTGGCATGGCGCGGCGGCCAGCCGATCAGCGCCGCGCAATTTCTGGCCGAGGCCGCAGCACTCGCCGAGAAACTGCCGGCGCAGGGCCAGGCGGTGAACCTGTGCCAGGACCGCTATCACTTTGCGCTCGCGCTGGCCGCAGCGGCTTTGCGAGGGCACGTCAGTCTGCTGCCGCCGAATGCGATGGCCACCACCTTGCAGCAGTTGCCTTCTGGTGAAGGCGCGTCGTATGCGATGGTCGATGACGATGAGCCGGTGGATTTGCCGCGCATCGACTTGCGCCAGCAGCCTGCTGCGTCGAGTGCAGCCTCAGAGGTACCGGTGATCGACGCCGAGCGCGTCGCGGTGTGCCTGCTCACCAGCGGCTCCACAGGCGCGCCGCAGCCGCATGCCAAGAGCTGGCGCGCACTGACGATCAACATCGGCTCCGAAGCGCAACGCCTGGCGGAGATGACGGCGCGGCCGTCGCTGCACGGGTTGAACATCGTCGCCACGGTGCCTGCGCAGCACAGCTACGGTTTCGAATCGACAGTGATGCTGTCGCTGCTCGGCGGTGCCGCGTTCGACGCTGGCCGGCCGTTCTACCCGGCCGACGTGGTGCAAGCGCTGCAAAACGTGCCGCGCCCCCGCGCGCTGGTGACGACGCCGTTTCACCTGAAAACCTTGCTGCTCTCGGGCGTCGAGCTGCCTCCCGTGGATCTGCTGCTGTGCGCGACGGCGCCGCTGACGCCGCAACTCGCAGCGCTGGCCGAACAGCAAATGGGCGGGCCGCTGATCGAGATCTACGGCTGCACCGAAGCCGGCCAGTTGGCGTCGCGGCGCACGACGCAAGGCCAGACCTGGACAACGCTCGGCGAGGTGCGCATCACAAGCACCAGGCACGGCGAAGACGAAACCTTCCTCGCCCACGGCGGCCATGTCTTCGCGCCGACGCCGCTGGCCGACATCCTCGCGCGGCACAACGGCCGCGAGTTCGGTTTGCTCGGCCGCGCCAATGACCTGATCCACGTGGCCGGCAAGCGCAGCTCGCTGGCGCACCTGAACTTTCATCTGAACCGCATCGACGGCGTCGACGACGGCGCGTTCTGGTTGCCTGACGAAGTACCGGGCACGGTGGTGCGTCCCGTGGCGTTCGTCGTTGCACCGACGCTGAGTGCGCAAGCCATCACGCAGACCCTGCGTGCGCACCTCGAACCGGCCTTCGTGCCGAGGCGCGTGGTGCACGTCAACGCCTTGCCGCGCGAGGCCACCGGCAAGCTGACGCTGCATGCTTTGCGAGCGTTTGCGCTGCAGACATTGACCGGCGATGCCGCGCCACAAACCCTGCACGTGCCACACGATCACCCGAGCTTCGCCGGCCACTTCCCCGGCCATCCGGTCCTGCCTGGCGTCGTCCTGCTGTCGATGGTGATGGAGGCGCTGCAATCGCCACTGGGCACGCCAGCGCAGATCGACCAGGCCAAGTTCCTCGCGCCGGTGTTGCCTGGCGACACGCTGACGCTCAGCGTGACGACGCAGGGCCGTAGCCTGCAGTTCGAACTGACGCGCGACACAACGCCGGTCGCGCGCGGTCAACTCTCGCCGCTTCGCGCTCCGACGTGAAGCCGTTGACAACGATGGCCGAAGGCCCCATTCCCAAAGCCGCCTGGGCCGAGCGCGAAGAGCGCGGCAGCGTCTGGCTGTTGCGCTTCATGGCCTGGCTGGCAAGCACGCTCGGCCGGCGCATCGCGCGCCTGGTGCTGCACCCGATCACGGCCTATTTCGTGCTGTTTTCGCCGGCTGCGCGCCGCAACTCGATCCGCTACCTGCGTCGCGCGCTCGGCCGCGAGCCGAGCTGGGCCGACGGCTACCGCCATGTTCATACCTTCGCCTCGATCGTGCTCGACCGGCTGTACTTTGCGCGCGGCGATGCCGCGCAATTCGATCTGCAACACAGCGGCGGTGCGTTGCTCGACGATGCGCTGGCCCAAGGGCGCGGCGCGGTGATGCTCGGCGCGCACCTGGGCAGCTTCGAAGCGCTCCAGGCCGTCGGTGAACAGCATGCCAACCGGCGCATCGCGATGGTGATGTACCCGGCGAACGCGCAGAACATCCAGCGCGTGTTGAACGCCGTCGCGCCGGCCAACACGCTGAAGATCATCACCATCGGCCACCCCGGCACGACGCTGGCGATTCGCGAGTGGCTCGACGGCGGCGGCCTGGTCGGCATGCTCGGCGACCGCGTTCTCCAAGAGGGGCAAGACGGCGGCAAGGACTCAGGCGATGT
>JANOEG010000264.1:0-3840 GCA_031413095.1 Burkholderiales bacterium
GCCGTTGATCGCCTTGAGCAAAGTCGATTTGCCGGCGCCGTTCGGGCCGAGGATCACCGTCAGGCCCGGGCGCGCTTCGAGCGTCAGCTCGCGCAGCACGAGGAACGGGCCGTAGCCGGCACTGAGCGCATTGATCTTCAGGTGCGCGAGCTTGCGGTCGAGCGCGAGTTCGACGTCGTTCTTCACGCAGCCTCCAGCATCTCGTCACCGAGATACGCCTCGATCACCTCGGCGTTGCGCACCACCTCGGCCGGCGCGCCGTCGGCGATCTTGCGGCCCTGGTGCAGCACGATCACACGCTCGACATAACGCAGCAGCGTGGTCACCGCATGCTCGATCCAGATCACGGTGACATCGAGTTCGTCGCGCAGGCGGCGGATGAGTTGCGCCATCGCATCGACCTCGGCCTCGGTGAGCCCCGCGGCCACTTCATCGAGCAGCAGCAGACGCGGACGCGTCGCCAGCGCCATGCCGATTTCGAGCAGCCGCTGGTGGCTCGGCGTGATGGCACCCGCAGGCAGCCGCGCCTGGTCCGCGAGGCCGATCAGATTCAGGATGCTCGCCTCGTCCTTCAACAACCACGAGGCTTTGCGGTTGCGGCCCGCGAACTGCAACCCGAAGTCAATGTTCGCCGCCACAGTCAACTCGCTGAACACGCGCGGCGTCTGGAACGTGCGCGCAATGCCCTGCGCCGCGTAGCGGTGCGGCTGCTCGCCCGTCATGCGCCGGCCGTGCGCGAACAGCTCGCCGCTCGTCACAGTCTGCACGCCCGACAGCGCGTTGAAGAACGTCGTCTTGCCCGCGCCGTTGGGGCCGATGATGCCCACCAGTTCGCCGGCTGCAAACGCTGCGCTGACGGCATCCACCGCCACCAGTCCATCGAAGCGCACCGTCACGTTGCGCGCTTCGAGCAAGGCGTGGCCGTTCATGTCGCCGCCGCTTTTTTCTTAGCCGGCTCGCGCAGTGCGCGCCACCACAACCGGGTGTCGTCGCGCCAGCCAACGAAGCTGCCCCAGCGCAATGACGCCAGTCCGCCGGGCAGGTACAGCACCGAAAGGATCAGCAGCAGCCCGAGCGCCATCAGGTACAGGTTCGGCGCCTGCAGGCGCAGCGTCTCGGCCAACACGCTGAAGACGATCGCAGCGATCAGCGGCCCCCACAGCGTGGCCACGCCGCCGATCAGCGCGATCAGCACGGTCTGAAATCCGATGAAGGGGTTGAACACCGTGGCCGGATCGATGTAGGTCCAGCGCACACTCATCGCCGCGCCGACCGCGCCGGCGAATGCCGCCGTCAACGCAAAGCCGGCGATCTTAACGAGGCGCGTGTTGACGCCGAGCGTCATCGCCCGCTGCTCGTCGGCACCGATGCCCGACAGCGCCAGACCGAAGCGCGTGCGGCGCACGACGATGGACACTGCCACCGCGAGCACGGCCAGCGCCAGCACAGTCAGGTAGATCGTGTCGCGCTCGGGCACGACGGTCAGCACGCGGCCAACGGTGCCGCTGACCGACTTCTCCCAGTACGTGACGGCGTGACGGATCAGCTCGGTCATGCCGAAGGTCAGCACGGCGAAGTAGGTGCCGCGCAGGTGCAGCACCGCGCTGCCGATGACCAGCGCAAGCAGCGCAGCCACGCCGGCGCCGAGCGCGATCGCACCGAGCCACGGCAGTTGTTCGAGCGTAAGCGCGCTGGCATAAGCGCCGATGCCGAAGAACGCCGCTGTGGCCAAAGACAGGTAGCGCGTGGCGCCGCAGAACAGCGTCCAGCTCGTCGCCAGCGCGACGTACATCAGGCAGGTGAGCGCCATCGACACGGCGAAGTCGCTGCCGTAGTGCGGCAGCGCCAAGGCCCAGCCGGCGAGTGCAACCAGCACGAGCGCGTCGCGGCCCAGGTTCGTGCGGTCGAGCAGCCAGGTCATGTCAGTGGTCCTTTGCGGTGCACTGCCATCCGCGACGCATGAAACGTTTGGGCGGGCTCGGCGAGCGGCGTGCCGTGCGGGCTCATGCTGGGGTACCAGAAATCGCCCGCCCGGCACACCACCCGCCGCGCGGCACCGGTGTTCGTATTCCGGCGCCGGAGAAGAAACACAGGTTCCGGCCCGAGGACGGTGCGGCGACTGCGCGATTTCTGGTACTCCAGCATGAGCGCGGGCGCCGTGCCGTTCTCGGGCCTGGCGCAGTGCAGATGGGGACCGCTGGCGGCGCGCTTTGGAGGGGGCGCGGAAGGCGCTTTCGGGTGGACATCATTTCCGGTTGAACAGGCCATTCGGCCGCCACAACAACACGCCGATGAACACCGCGTACGACAGCAGCGCCTTCAGCGAAGGATTCGTGAAGTGCATGCCCATCGCCTCGATCACGCCCAGCGCCAAGCCGCCAACAAGCGCACCGCCCATGCTGCCGAAGCCGCCGAGCGTTATGACGATCAGCGCGGTCACGGTGTAGGGCTCGCCCATCGACGGCGTGATGGTGTACGTCATCGACAGCAGGCAGCCGGCCACGCCCGACAGGCCCAGGCCGACGCCGAACATCAGCGGATGCAGTCGCTCGGTGTCGATGCCCACCAACTGCGCGCCGGTGGGCGACTGCATCAGCGCACGCACGCCCTTGCCGAGCAGCGTGCGCCGCAGCAGCACGATCAGCGCCGCGGAGAACAGCAGCGACAGCAACAGCAGCAGCAGCTTGTTGGCCGCGAACTGCGCGCCGCCGAAGGCCACCGGTTCGGTCAGGTAGTCATAGCCGCGCAGGTCCGCACCCCAGACCTGCTGCGCAAAGTTCTGCACCAGAAACATCAATCCGAACGCCACCATCAGGCCGCGCGCCTCGAACACATCGACGTTCGGGCTCGTCGCGGCGAGGCGCTTGAACGTCAGGCGGTGGATCCCCATGCCGAGCGCCATCAGCAGCGCAAAGCTCACGGGCAGCATCAGCAGCGGGCTGATCCCCCAGGCGCTGTGCGCCATCCAGGTCAGGAAGGCGCCGAGCATCAGGAACTCGCCGTGCGCGATGTTGAGGATGCGCATCAGGCCGTACTGCAGGTTCAGCCCGAGGCCGACGAGCGCATAGATGCCGCCGGTGATGAGGCCGGAGACGATCAGCTCGAACCACGAGCCGAAGCTCATCGCGCTGCCGTCATGCCCACGCCGGCTTGGCGGTGTTCAGCGGCGCCGTGGCGCGCGCCTTTGGCCACACGACCTCGAACTCGCCTTTCTGCCACTGGCTCACCGTGCCCGCGATGCCGACGTTTTCGCTGCCGTCGAACTTGATGTCGCCGACGATCGTCTTGTGCGTCGTGCCGGCCACGTAGTCGCGGATCGCCTTGCGGTCCAGGCCGACCTTGGCCACCGCGTTGCTCAGAATCTCGAGGCCGGCCCAGGCATGGCCGCTGGCCCAGCGGTCGGGCTCCTTGGCGGCGCCGAACTTCTTCACATGCGCATCGAAGTACGCCTTCGCGCCGGCACTGGTCTTGCCGTTCCAGGAGCCCATGCCGAGCACGCCCTCCGCGCCGGCCTGCATGACGTTGCGATAAAGCTGGAACGCCGTGCCCACCGACGCATAGAAAAACTTTGGATTGAAGCCGATCTCTTTGCTCTGCCGTGACACGAGGATCGTGTCCGGCGGATAGGTCAGGCCGATGAAGGCATCCGGGTTCTTGTCCTTCATGCTGCGCAGCACGGGCGCCAGGTCCTTCACGCTGAGCGGGTAGCTCTTGTCTTCGACCAGCGTGATGCCGCTGCCGGCCAGCGCCACCTTCAGCGCTGCGTAGTTCTCCAAGCCGAACAGGTCATCGACATAGACCACGGCTGCGCTCTTCGCGCCGTTGGCCTTGAGCATGTCG
>JANOEG010000265.1:0-6790 GCA_031413095.1 Burkholderiales bacterium
CGCGCTATGAAGGGCTCGGCGAGCCATTCGGCAGCGTGCCGTCGGGCGCGCGGGTGGGCGTGCCGATCCGCGCATCGACGGTGGCCGACACGGCGACCACCGAGTCCGGGCTGTTGTTCATGTTCCGCCGCAATGCGGACAAGGAATCGCAGACGGTGCGGGTGCGCTGAGCGCCGCCGGTACAGCATCCCAAGGGGCCGCACCAGCGGCCCCTTATTTGTTTGCCGAGCGCTTACTCCCGCAGAGCCCAGCGCCATAGCACGCGGTGCTTGGCCCAAAGCCACCAGGCGCGCCAGGCACCCACGCGCGGCCGGTCGAGGGTGTTGCGCACGTAGGCTGCGTAGGGCGCGATGAAGCGCTGCGTGATTGCGCGGCAAGCGTCGGGTGCAAGCGCCTCGCGTTGCGATCGCTCCTGTTGCACCAGGGTCCACGCCTGGTCTTGCAGCACGCGCGCCGCCGCCGCCTCCAAGCCCGCGGGCACGGCCGCACCGACCGGCGGGCGCTCGAACAACGTGCTGAACACCACCAGCGACATGAAGTACGAGCCGAGCGCGCTCAGGTGCACGTCATCGCGGAACAGGCTGGCCACGGTCACGCCAGGCACATCGCCGCGCGCCGCGCGTTCGACCAGCGCCGCCAGCAGCGCTGCGGCTGGCAGGAAGCTGATGCGGTCGGTGCGCCCTTCGGCCGCCAGCGCGGCGTCGATGCGTGTGGCCAGGCAGTGCCACACCGGCGAGGCCGCGCGCTCGTAGGCGATCCAGCGCTGCGGATCAGTTCGGTCATCGACGTTCAGCCACGACGCATAGAACCAGGAGCGGCCGTGCGGATTGGCGACGATGAAGTCGTCGTGCAGCCGGCGCAACTGACGCGCGCTGTCGTTCCACACCAGGTTGCCGATCAGCGTGTGCTGCTCGGTCATCAGCAGCGTGTCGGTGCCAGGGCCCGGTCGTGCCGCGCTGCCGGCGGCCAGGCGGTCGCGGATCGACGAGCCGAAAGGGGCGTGGAGTTGCCACTGCAGCGGCGAGCCCAAGCTGGCCGCGATCGCCGCAACATGGCGTGCCAGCGGCTCGTCGAGCAGGCTGTGGCCGGAGTAGAAGAGGCGCTGCGGCGTCGCCGCGACGGCAGGGCTCATGATTGCGAGCGCGCAGGCGGCCAGGGCCGATGCGAGAGAGTGCTTCATTCCTACAATTGTCCTCAACTCGTCGAGCCCCCGATTGCCATGCCTGTCAACCTCATTGCCCCCATTGCCGCCGATCTTCACCCTGTGGCCGGCCTGCGCATCGGCACCGCGATGGCTGGTGTGCGCAAGGCCAACCGGCGCGATCTTGTCGTCTTCGTGCTCGACGAGGGGGCCACGGCGGCCGGCGTGTTCACCTTGAACCGCTTCTGCGCGGCGCCGGTGCAGGTCTGCCGCGAGCATCTGCAGACGAAAAGCGGCATCCGCGCCATCGTCATCAATACCGGCAACGCCAACGCTGGCACAGGGGCGGATGGTTTGGCGCGCGCGCGCCAGACGTGCGAGTCACTGGCGCAGCATTTGAAACTCGCGCCCGAGCAGGTGCTGCCGTTCTCAACCGGCGTCATCATGGAGACGCTGCCGGTCGATCGCATCGTGGCCGGCCTGCCGGCGGCACTGGCCGATCTTGATGCCACGCATTGGCTCGACGCCGCGCAAGGCATCATGACCACCGACACCTTGCCGAAGGCGGCGAGCCGGCAAGTGACCATCGGCGGCAAGACCGTCACCGTGACCGGCATTGCCAAGGGCGCCGGCATGATCCGGCCGAACATGGCGACGATGCTGGGCTTCGTTGCCACCGACGCCGTGATCGACCCGGCGCTGATGCAGGGCTTGGTGCGCGAAGCCGCCGATCAGAGCTTCAACCGCATCACGATCGACGGCGACACCAGCACCAATGATTCCTTTGTGCTCATCGCCACGCAGCGCGCCGGCCACGCGCGCATCACGCAACTCGAGTCGCCCGACGGTGCGCTCTTGCGAGAGGCCGTGTTCGGCGTGGCGCGAACGCTGGCGCAGGCCATCGTTCGCGACGGCGAGGGCGCGACCAAGTTCATTACCGTGCGCGTCGATGGCGGGCGCACGAAAGAGGAATGCCGCCTTGCGGCTTACGCGATCGCGCATTCACCGCTGGTGAAGACGGCGTTCTTCGCCAGCGACCCGAACCTCGGCCGCATCCTGGCCGCCGTGGGCTACGCCGGCATCGGCGACTTGGACCAAGGCTTGATCGACCTCTTCCTCGACGACGTGCATGTTGTCGTCAAGGGCGGCCGCCATCCGTCGTACCAGGAGACCGACGGCCAGCGCGTGATGAAGCAAAGCGAGATCACGATCCGCGTTGACCTGCACCGCGGCCCAGCGCATGCCACGGTCTGGACCTGTGACCTGTCGCACGACTACGTCAGCATCAACGCCGACTATCGAAGTTAGGGAAGTCCGGGCCTGTGCAGCAGCGCGAGCCGCTGCTACATTGATTGCACTTCAGCGAGATCCCCCGATGACCACCACCCACGATATCCCGAACCCACGACGCTTGCGCGCCGCCGTGTTCGCGCGCGTCGCGGGTGCATGCATCCGCTAGCCGTCTCGCTTCAGCATCCCATCGGGCCTGCGCTGAGCGATCAGCGTCAGGCCCGAACTGTTTTGTCCTTCACCATCATGCTGTCCCTTGTATTGCCGTCACGCTGGTGGCCCGCCTTGCGCAGAGCGGTTGGGCAGCGCTTTGCGCTGCCCGCCAACGACCTGCTGCGCGACGCCGCTTACCGTCGCCTGTGGACGTCGATCCTGATCTCCTCGTTAGGCGGTCAGGTGACGATGCTCGCCCTGCCGCTGACGGCCGTCGTGTTGCTGCACGCCACGCCGACGCAGATGGGCCTGCTGGTGGCGATGGAGATCGCGCCGTTTGTGCTGCTGTCGCTGCCCTCGGGGGTGTGGCTCGACCGCGTGCGCAAGCTGCCGGTGTACGTGGCCGGTGAGCTCAGCCTGTCGCTGGTCGTGCTCACGGTGCCGGCCGCGCATTACCTGGGCTGGCTGGCGATGCCGTGGATGTATGTCGTTGCCTTCGTCATGGGCTGCGTCTATGTCGTCGCCGGTTCGGCAGCGCAGATCGTGTTGACGCAGGTTGTCTCGCGTGACCGGCTGGTCGAAGCGCATGCGCGCAACGCGTTGGCCAGTTCTGGCGCCGAAGTGGCAGGCCCCGGTTTTGCCGGCGCGCTGATCAAGGCCGTCGGTGCGCCGGTGGCGCTGCTGCTCGATGCGCTGATGCTGATTGCTTCGGTGCTGATCCTGCGCGGCGTGCGCGTGCAGGAGGTCATCGCGCCGAAGAAGGATTCGCACTTCTGGCGCGACCTTAAAGCGGGCGTGCGCTTCGTGCGCAGCACACCGCTGCTGATCACGATGGCCTGCACCGTGGGCCTGTGGCAGATGTGCCATCACGCCGCGATCGTCGTCCAGATCCTGTTCGCCACACGCACGCTCGGCTTGTCCGAATCGCAGATCGGCCTGTCCTTCGTCGGCCTCGGTGCAGGTACGGTGCTGGCCAGCACGATGGGGCACCGCGTGTCATCGCGCATCGGGCCGGGGCCGTGCCTGCTGCTCGGCCTGGGCCTGTGCGGCCTGGGCTGGCTGCTGCTGGCTGCGGCACCTGCCAATGCGCTGGGGCGTGTGATGTTCGCGCTGATGCTGTTCCTGTTCGGCGTTGGCGCGGTGCTGATCTTCATCAACTTCCTGTCGCTGCGGCAGTCGGTGACACCGGCGCCGCTGCTCGGCCGCATGACCAGCACGATGCGCTGGCTGATCCTGCTGCCGGCCGGTCCCGGCGCGCTCATCGGCGGCTGGCTCGGCGAGCACGTGAGCCTGCGTGCATCGCTGCTGTTCGCTGGCGTGAGTGCGCTCGTCATCACGCTGGCAGCGTGGCGCTTGACGATGCTGCGCGGTGTGCGCGAGCTGCCCAAGCCGGAGAGCGACGAAGACGCTTTGGGCGCGGAAGCGATGGTGTCGGCGTTGCCGATCGACGCCTCAGGCGCCGAGCCTGCCGGCGTGCGGAGAGAAGCGATCGACCGCGTCGGTGATCAATCCGTCCAGGCCCATCCCGAGCAGGGCGCGCGCGCTTGAATCGTCGTTGACCGTGTAGCACAGCGCCCACAGGTTCGCGGCGCGCAGGCGGGCGACCATCTCGGCGCTGTAGAGCTTGTAGTTCGCGACCACCGCCACGCAGCCGAGGCCTTGCGCCAGTTCAAACCAGCCGTCGTAGAGGCTGTCGATCAACAGCGCGCGCGGAAGTTGCGGCGCGGTGGCGCGTGCGCCTTCGAGGGCTTCAGGCTGAAAAGAACTGAGCAGAGGCGGCGTAGAACGCCCGGCCCATAGCCGCTCGGCTTCGCGTGCGACGACTTCGCCGGTGTGGCGATCCGTGCCAGGTGTCGGCTTGATCTCAATGTTCAGCGCGTGATCACTGGCGTGGCAGAAGGCCGCGACGTTGTCGAGCGTGGGCAGAGGCTCACCCGCATACGCTCGGCTGTGCCACGTCCCGGCATCGACGCGCGACAACTCGCTCCACGGTTTGTCGCCTGCGACGCCCTGCGCACTGCTCGTGCGATCGAGCGTTGCGTCGTGCAGCAGGAAGGGCACGCCGTCGGCAGAGAGTTTCACGTCGCACTCAAACGCGCTGTAGCCGTGCTGCGCGCCGAGGCGGAACGCGGCCAGCGTGTTCTCCGGCGCCAGCTTGCCAGCGCCGCGGTGGGCGATCCACAAAGGCCAGTGCGACGGCTTCATACCCTTTGTCGAGTCTGCGGATCAAACCAGTGCAGGTGCTTGGCATCGACGGCGACCGTCAACACGCTGCCGACAATGGGCGCGGGCAGCGTCGCATCGAGGCGCACGGTGAACGAGCTTTCTCCGAGCTTGCAGTAGATGAGCCGTTCGGCGCCGAGCATCTCCACCACATCGACTTTCAGCGACCAACCGCTGGCAGCAGGGTCGGCATGTTCGGGCCGCACGCCGAGCAGCAGCACGCCGTTGCGTGGCGCGGCGGCGGGCAGCGCCAGCGTCGTGTCACCGACCGTGAAGCGCGTGCCGTCGGCCTGGCCCTCCATCAAATTCATCGGCGGGCTGCCGATGAAGCTGGCGACGAAGGTGGTGGCCGGCCGCTGATAAACCTCTTCCGGCGTGCCGATCTGCTCCATGCGGCCGGCGTTCATGACGATCATCCGCTGCGCCAGCGTCATCGCTTCGACCTGGTCGTGGGTGACGAACAGCGAGGTCGTGCCGAGTTCGGCATGCAGCTTCTGGATTTCCAGCCGCGTCTGCGCGCGCAGCTTGGCGTCGAGGTTCGACAGCGGCTCGTCAAACAAGTACACCGCCGGCTGGCGCACGATGGCGCGGCCCATGGCGACGCGTTGGCGCTGGCCGCCGGAGAGTTCTCGCGGCTTGCGTTGCAGCAGTTGAGAGAGTTCCAGGATCTTTGCTGCCTTCTGCACCCGCGTCTCGATGTCGGCCTTGGGCAGCTTGGCGATCTTCAGGCCGTAGGCCATGTTGTCGTACACGCTCATGTGCGGATAGAGCGCGTAGTTCTGGAACACCATCGCGATGTCGCGCTCCGACGGCTCCAGGTTGTTGACGATGCGTCCACCGATGTGGATTTCGCCGCCGGTGATCTCTTCCAGGCCCGCCACCATGCGCAGCAGCGTGCTCTTGCCACAGCCGCTGGGTCCGACGATGACGATGAACTCGCCATCGGTGATCTCGGCGTTGACGCCGTGGATGACCTTGTTGAGCTTGGCCCCGCTTCCGTAGGCCTTCTCGACATTGCGCAGTGATATCGCACCCATGCTGTCTTTCTACTTTTCGGTATCGACCAGGCCCTTGACGAACCATTTCTGCATCAGCATCACGACCAGCGCCGGCGGCAGCATGGCCAGGATCGCCGTGGCCATGATGGTGGCCCAGTCATTCGTGGCGTCGCCGTCGGAGATCATCTGCTTGATGCCGATCACCACCGGGTACATGCGCTCCTCGGTGGAGACGAGCAGCGGCCACAGGTACTGGTTCCAGCCGTAGATGAACTGGATGACGAAGAGGGCGGCGATCGACGTCGTGGACAGCGGCAGCAGCACGTCCTTGAAAAACCGCATCGGCCCGGCGCCGTCGATGCGCGCGGCTTCAACGAGTTCATCGGGCACGGTGAGGAAGAACTGGCGGAACAGGAAGGTCGCGGTGGCCGAGGCGATCAGCGGCACGGTCAGGCCGGCATAGCTGTTCAGCATGCCGAAATCGGACACCACTTTGTAGGTCGGACCTATTCGCACCTCCACCGGCAGCATCAGCGTGACGAAGATGGCCCAGAAGAAGAACTGGCGGAACGGGAAGCGGAAATAGACGATCGCAAACGCCGACAGCAGCGAGATCGCGATCTTGCCGAAGGCGATGATGAGCGCGCTGACGAGGCTCACCGTCATCATGCGGCTCACCGCGACCTTGGTGCCCGGGCCACTGCGCTCGCCGGTGAGCGCCTTGGTGTAGTTGACGACGAGTTGATCACCCGGCACCAGCGGCATCGGCGTCTGCGCAATGCGCTGGGTGGTGTGGGTCGAGGCGACGAAGGTGATGTAGACCGGGAAAGCGACGATGAGCACGCCGATGACCAGCACGAAGTGCGCGAGCGCGGTCAGCAGGGGTTTGCGCTCGACCATGTCAATAGTTCACTTTCTTCTCGACGAAGCGGAACTGGATGACGGTGAAGATGACGACGATGAACATCAGCACCACCGATTGCGC
>JANOEG010000266.1:0-1815 GCA_031413095.1 Burkholderiales bacterium
GACGGGCACGTCGGCGGATGCGTTCTACGCTTATGTCGGCCGCAACACCGGCAAGGTGGCCTACCGCACGCCGAGCTTCGGCGGCGCCACGGCTGAGATCGCGATCACTGAGGCGGGCTCCAACCCCGACCGCACGATCGACTTTGCCGTCAACTACGACGCCGGCCCCCTGCACTTGGGCTTCGGTTACGAAAAGGGCAACCTCGACGCCAAGCAGTTCGCCGGCCGCGTGCTGTACGAATTGGGCGCCTTCACTGTCGGCGCCACCGTTCAGCGCGACACCGACGGCTGGGGTGCCGGCTTCGGCGATCGCACCAACTTCCGCGTCGCGGGCATGTACACCATCGGCAGCACCGAGTTGCACCTCAACGTCGGTCGCACAGGCGAGTACGACAACGGCCCGGATTCGGCGAGCCAAATCACGTTGGGCGTGAACTACAACTTGAGCAAGCGCACCAAGATCTACAGCTTCTTCACCAAGCTGAGCGGCGACGGCGCCGACTTCTATGCCCAGAACAGCACGGGTGTGAACCGCTCGCTGGCCGTGGGTGTGCGCCACAACTTCTGATCGCACGCCGATCTGAAACCAAAGCCGGTCGCGTGACCGGCTTTTTTCATGGCGGGCTGTGATCTATCCGCGCGGATGGTGCTGCGCATGCAGCGAGCGCAGCCGCTCGCGCGCCACATGCGTGTAGATCGTCGTCGTCGAGATGTCGGCGTGGCCGAGCAGCATCTGCACCGCGCGCAAGTCGGCGCCGTGGTTGAGCAAGTGTGTGGCAAAAGCGTGGCGCAGCGTGTGCGGCGACAGCGGCGCGTCGATGCCCGCGCGCAGCGCGTGGGCCTTGATCAGCTTCCAGAACATCTGCCGCGTCATCGCGCCGCCGCGGGCGGTGACGAACAGGGCCTCGCTCGACTGTCCGCCCAGGATCTCGCCGCGGGCCTCGGCCACGTAGCGCTGCATCCAGCCGTGCGCCTCTTCGCCAAACGGCACCAGGCGCTCCTTGCTGCCCTTGCCGGTGACGCGCAGGCAGCCTTCGGCCAGGCCGACTTGCACGGTCTTGATCGTCACCAACTCCGACACGCGCAGCCCGCAGGCATACAACAACTCGAGCATCGCGCGGTCGCGCAGGCCGAGCGGCTTGTTCACATCGGGCGCGTCCAACAGCGCCTCGACCTGGGCCTGCGAGAGGGTCTTGGGCACACGCAGCGGCTGCTTGGCGTTGCGCAACTTGAGCGTCGGGTCGCCCTCCGTGAGCCGCTCGCGCAGCGCCCAGCGGAAGAAACGCTTGAATACCGTGAGCCGCCGGTTGGCGCTGGTGGCGCGCGAGCCGGCGTGGCGGGCGGCCATGTAGGCCAGCAGATCGGTCTCGCGCGACTGTTCGATCGCCACGCCGCCGCCCTCCTCGGCCAGCCACGCCGCGTACAGCGTCAGGTCACGCCGGTACGCAGCGAGCGTGTTGGCGGCGAGACCGTCTTCGATCCACAGCGCATCGAGGAAGCGCTCGACCGTGGCCTTGCCGGCCGCAGGACTCACTCCAGCGTCAGCTTCTGCTGCGCGACGACCTTCTTGTAGACCTCGTACTCGGCCGCGATCTGCGCCGCAAACTGCTCCGGCGTGTTGAGGATCATCAACGAGCCGGTGTCCTCGATGCGCTTCTTCACGTCGGGCAGCTCGGCTGTTTTCTTCATCGCTGCGGCGATCTTGTCGACCACGTCTTTCGGCAATCCCTTGGGGCCGAGCACGCCGTAGTAAGCCATGCGGTTCACCGGCTCCAGGCCGACTTCCTTGAACGTCGGCACGTTCGGCAGCACGGC
>JANOEG010000267.1:0-6359 GCA_031413095.1 Burkholderiales bacterium
CGACTGGAACTGAGCCAGCGCCGACGATGCGGCAAAGACGCCGGCCAGAGCCAGCGCAGCGACGAGGATGGGGCGGGTGGTGTTCATGCGTCGCAGTCTAGAAATCGGGTTCCACCGCGTGGCGTGCGTTGTGCACGCGCCGTTGCGGCTTGCGATTCGTTACTGCGACGAAGTTCTCGACGCGTTCAGCGCAACCAGCCTTTGCGTCGGAAGTAGATGAACGGCGCGGCGACAGAGGCCAGCATCAACAGCAGCGCGAACGGATAGCCGAGCGACCAGTCCAGCTCGGGCATGGCCCTGAAGTTCATGCCGTAGATGCTCGCGATCAGCGTCGGTGGCAGGAGCCCGACGCTGGCCACCGAGAAGATCTTGATGATCTTGTTCTGGTTGATGTTGACGAAGCCGACCGTGGCGGCGAGCAGGAAGTTGATCTTGTCGAACAGGAAAGCGGTGTGCGAATCGAGGGAATCGATGTCGCGCAGGATCTGCCGCGCTTCTTCGAACTGCTCAGCGTTCAACATGCGGCTGCGCATCATGAAGCTGACCGCGCGGCGCGTGTCCATGACGTTGCGACGGATGCGGCCGTTCAAATCTTCCTGGCGTGCGATCGCAGTCAGCGCCGCGCCGGCGGACTTGTCGTCCACGTCCTGTTTGAGCACACCCGCGCTGACGATCTCCAGATGGTCGTAAATGCCTTCCAAGGCGTCGGCGCTGTACTCGGCGTCGGCGTCGTAAAGTTTGAGGAGCACGTCCTTGGCATCCTCGATCAGCGCCGGGATGCGGCGCGCGCGCAGGCGCAGCAGCCGGAACACTGGAAGATCTTCGGTGTGCACCGAGAACAGCACCTGCTGGTACAGGATGAAGGCCACGCGCACGTTGCGCGGCGTCTGGTCGTCGTCGATCAGGAAGTCGGAGCGGATGTGCAGCTCGCCGTTGTCTTCCTCGTAAAAACGCGCCGACTCTTCCAGATCGTCATCGGTGATGTCGTCAGGCAACGTCAAGCCGAAGCGACCCCGCAGCCACCCTTTTTCTTCAGGGCTGGGCGATTCGAGATCCACCCATACCGGGTGCAAACCGGCGAGTGCCTGAGCACTCGCGATCTCTTGCTGAACAAGCCGGCCATTGACCAGCGTGAAGACGTTGAGCATGGAGCTAGGCTCGGTTGCCGTGGAGCACGGCGCGAGGTGCGGGGGCTAGGGTGGCGGGGGAGTCGATGGTCCGTCTCACCCCGGCTACGCCAACGACGCGATGGCGGGAGCGGGCTGTCACCGAGGGTGACTGGGGTCCAACACGGTCTCCGTACAAAGACAAAAGATTATGTCACCGCTGCCCTCGCGCGAACCTGCCAATATGGCCTCGCCGAAGATTGGGAGGCTTGCGTCGCGAGCCGGTCATCGGCACACTGGAACGCAACCCGCTATCCCTTTCCTCATCCAGCAGTTTTCCCCTCAACGAGTTCCCCGCAGCCCCCGCGCTGCATTGCCCGCGTCACCCCGTTTCGAAAGGAAATCCTGATGAATCTGACGATCAGCGGACACCACCTCGAAGTCACGCCAGCCTTGCGTGAGTACGTCATTAACAAGCTGGACCGCGTGACGCGGCATTTTGATCAAGTGGTGGACATCACCGTCCTGCTGACCGTGGAGAAGCAGAAGGAAAAGGAGCGACGGCAGAAGGCCGAAGTGAACCTGCATGTGAAGGGCCGCGACATCCATATCGAGCAAGCCAACGAAGACCTCTACGCGGCAATCGACCAACTGGTCGACAAGCTCGACCGTCAGGTGTGCCGCCATAAGGACCGCGTTCAGGATCACCAACACGCCACGGCCAAACGGCTGGAAGCGAGCACCTGAAACGCAAACGACGAAAGTTTGCGACAACTTCGAAGCGGTCTACGGGCCGCTTTTTCGTGTGTGACGGGGTTGTTGTTACTGCACCGCAGCAAAAGAGCAACAACGCCCCCTCGAAGAGGGCAAGGCCTCTATGAGCGGCGAGGGCTCGCTCCCATAATCATCCCTCTCGTATCGATACGTTTCCGAACCGTCAGCCGCGCAATCGATCGCGCGTTGTAGTTGTAGAGACGGAAAGGACAGATTGCCGTATGAACCGACTCGCTGCCATTCTTCCTGCCGCGAATGTGTTGCTCGACGTGGATGCCACGAGCAAGAAGCGCGCTTTTGAACATGCCGGTGTGCTGTTCGAAAACCAGCACGCCATCGCCCGGGCCACTGTCACTGACAACCTTTTCGCACGCGAGCGCCTGGGGTCCACCGGGCTCGGACACGCCGTGGCGATTCCACACGGCCGCATCAAGGGCTTGAAGAATCCGCTGGCTGCCGTGCTGCGTGCACAGCAGCCGATCTCCTTCGATGCGCCAGACGATGCGCCGGTGTCGCTGTTGATCTTCTTGCTGGTGCCCGAAGCGGCGACGCAACGCCACCTCGAGATCCTGTCCGAGATTGCCGAGATGCTGTCCGACCGCGAACTGCGCGAGCGACTGAAGACGGCGCCGGATGCGGCCGCGCTGCACAAGCTGATCTCCGATTGGGAACCGCTCAAGTCCGTAGCGTAGACATGACAGCCCCTCGATCGCTGCGCTCACACTCCCCCGAGGGAAGGCTCAGGCCGACGCTTGGGAGCGGCCCTGCGCTGGCCTGAGCGCAGGCTTCTCGTTTGAAGCCCACCTCCATCAGCGCCGAGGCGCTGTTCGAACAGCATCGCGCGGCCTTGCATTGGGAGTGGGTCGCCGGGCATGGCCACCCGGAGCGTCGCTTCGACGACGCAGCGATCCGCGATGCGCGCTCGGCCGCTGACCTGATCGGCTACCTGAACTACATCCATCCCTATCGGGTGCAGATCGTCGGCAGGCGCGAGGTCGCGTATTTGAGCCAGGCCGAGCCTGAGGTGATCGACAGCCGCATCGCGCGCATCGTCACCCTCGAGCCGCCGCTGCTGATCGTCGCCGATGGGCAGGTGCCACCCGACCGGCTGGTGGCGATGTGCGACCGCGCCGAGATCCCTCTGTTCGTCACCGCCGAATCGGCCGGGCAGGTCATCGACGTGTTGCGCGCCTACCTCGGCCAGCGCTTTGCCGAGCGCACGACGCGCCACGGCGTTTTCATGGACATCCTCGGCCTGGGCGTGCTGCTGACCGGCGAGTCCGGCCTGGGCAAGAGCGAGTTGGGGCTGGAGCTGATCTCGCGCGGCCATGGCCTGGTCGCCGATGACGCGGTCGACATCTACCGCACCTCGCAGACCGCGCTCGAAGGCCGCTGCCCACCGCTCCTGGCCAACCTGCTCGAAGTGCGCGGCATCGGCCTGCTCGACATCAAGGCCATCTTCGGCGAAACCGCCGTGCGACGAAAGATGCGCGTCCAACTCCTCGTGCACCTGGTGCGCAAGGAAACGATGGAGCGCGAGTTCGAGCGCTTGCCTTATGAGCCGCTCAACGAAGACATCCTCGGCGTGCCCGTACGCAAGGTGGTCATCGCCGTCGATGCAGGGCGCAACCTGGCGGTGCTGGTCGAAGCCGCGGTGCGCAACAGCATCCTTCAGCTGCGTGGCATTGATACGTACAGTGAGTTCGTGCGCCGGCACCAGCAGGCGATGGACGATCCGAGCGACTAGCCTACTTGGGCTTGTAGGCGCAGTCTTTTTTCGTGCAGGTCGCGTACAACGCCAAGGCATGGTCATGCAGCGCGAATCCACGCTGCTCGGCAACCGCGCGCTGCCGCGTTTCGATCTCGGCGTCGTAGAACTCCTCGACCCGGCCACAGGTGATGCACACCAGATGGTCGTGATGCTGGCCTTCGTTCAACTCGAAGACCGACTTGCCGCTCTCGAAGTGGCTGCGCGACAGCAACCCCGCCTGCTCGAACTGCAGCAGCACGCGATAGACCGTGGCCAGGCCGATGTCGGCGTCTTCGGCCAGCAACAGCTTGTACACATCCTCCGCGGTCATGTGGCGCAGGTTCGAGCGCTGAAAGACCTCGAGGATCTTCAGACGCGGGCCGGTGGCCTTCAGGCCGCTGCTCTTGAGTTCGTCGGCGTGGGTCATGGTGACACTTAGAATCGGCCGCATCATAGCCAGCGCTGCACCCGAGCGACCCGAGATTTCCATGCGCCCCACCCTGATCTTGCTTGCCGCAGCCGCCGCGCTTGCCAGCTGCTCGTCGTTGCAACCCACTGCCGACAAGTGGCTGGGTGTCATCACGCCCTACCGCATCGACATCATGCAAGGCAACGTCGTCACCCAGGAACTGGCGGCGCAGGTCAAACCCGGCATGTCGCGCGAACAGGTACGTGACTTGCTCGGCTCGCCGCTGCTGACCAGTGCCTTCCATGCCGACCGTTGGGACTATGTGTTCACCCTGCGCCGCCAGGGCGTGGAGCCGCAGCGGCGCAGCGTCGTTGCCACCTTCAAGGACAACAAGCTCGACAAGCTCGAAGCGCCGGACCTGCCCTCCGAGCGTGAGTTCGTGAGCTCGGTGCGGCCCCAACGCAGCGGCGGCACCGAGCCCGTGCTGGCGTTGACCGACGAACAGAAAAAGGCATTGCCGCCGCCCGTGAAGACGGAAACACCCGCCACGGTGACGCCGCAGGGCGCCGTGCGGCCGTATCCGCCGCTCGAACCGGCATGACCCGCGCAGCGCCGGGCCGCCCCAAGCGAGCGGGTGCGCGCCGCGAGACGCGGCTCGCGCTCGTGGCGTCCAAGCCGGCACAGGCCGGCTTGGAGCCGCGCCACTCTCTCCCCTCGGGGGACCTTCCGGTGTACACACCGGATGAGGGGCTCCAGTGATCAAGGTCGCGATCGCCGGCGCTTCGGGGCGCATGGGGCGCATGCTGATCGACGCCGTCGAGTCGGCGCCGGATTGCACACTCGCCGGCACACTCGACATCGGCCGCGACATCGCCGCGAACCTCGCCGATGCGCAGGTGCTGATCGACTTCACCCGCCCGGAAGGCACGATGGCGCATCTGGCCGTCTGCCGCGAGCGTGGCATCAAAGCCGTCATCGGCACGACCGGGTTTTCCGACGCACAGAAGGCCGAGATCGCGGCGCACGCCAAACACATCGCACTGATGGTCTCGCCGAATATGAGCGTCGGCGTGAATGTCATGCTGCGTCTGCTCGACACTGCCGCGCGCTCGTTCGCTGAGGGCTACGACATCGAGATCGTCGAAGCCCACCACCGTCACAAGGTCGATGCGCCGAGCGGCACTGCGCTGAAGATGGGCGAGGTGATTGCTTCGGCTCTCGGCCGCGATCTGAAGCAATGCGGGGTATACGGCCGTGAAGGCGTGACCGGTGAGCGCGATCCGAGCACGATCGGCTTTGCCACCGTGCGCGGCGGCGACATCGTCGGCGACCACACGGTGATGTTCTGCGGCACCGGCGAGCGCATCGAAATCGCGCACAAGAGTTCGAGCCGCGCCAACTATGCGCAAGGCGCGCTGCGAGCGGCCAGGTTCTTGATCGGCAAACCCAGCGGCCTCTTCGACATGAACGACGTGCTGGGGTTGAATTGAACATGACGACCCCTAGCTCACTTCGTTCGCATCCCCCGAGGGGAGCCGGCTGCTTGGGGCGGCCCGGCGCAGCCTGATGGACGGCTTCAACACCTTCTGGAACGCCAGCGACGCCATCGGCCGCGCGGTGACCCTGCTGCTGCTGTCGATGTCGGTGGCCAGTTGGGTGACGATCCTGTGGAAAGGCTGGGTGCTCAAGCGCGCACGCAAGGACATCGAGCGCGCAGTGCCGGCCTTCTGGGCCGCGCCGACGGTCGATGACGGCCGCGGCCGTGTGGCCGCGCTCGATCGCGAACAGGTGCTGGTGCCCTTGATCGAAGCGGCCACGGCCAAGGCCGCGGCCGGCACGCTGGTGTCTGGCGCGCACCTCGACTCGCAGCTCACACGCCGACTGCGCGACGCCCTGCACCGCGGCCTCGCGCACCTGCAGTTCGGTCAGGTGCTGCTGGCTTCGATCGGCAGCACTGCTCCCTTCATTGGCCTGTTCGGCACCGTCTGGGGCATCTACCACGCGCTGGCCGCTATCGCCACGGCCGGCTCGATCACGATCGACAAGGTGGCCGGCCCGGTCGGTGAAGCGCTGATCATGACCGCCGCTGGCTTGGCCGTCGCGATCCCCGCGGTGCTCGCCTACAACCTGTTCGGCAAATGGGTCGGCGCCGCCGAGGCCGAGTTGGAAGGCTTCGCGCACGACTTGCGCGAGATGCTGCTCGACCAAAGAAAAGGCTGACATGGCCTTCGGCCGCCTCGAACGCAACACCGGTCCGTCGCCGATGAGCGACATCAACATGACGCCGCTGATCGACGTGATGCTGGTGCTGCTGGTGATC
>JANOEG010000268.1:0-9389 GCA_031413095.1 Burkholderiales bacterium
ACAGGCCGAGCAAGCGCAGTCGGCGGAGCGGTTGGCCAACGAAAACCGGCAGCTTCGCGGCCTGCTCGAACTGAAGCCTGGCCTCACCGTGAAGTCTGTTGCCGCCGAGGTCATGTACGAAGCGGCCGACCCGTTCTCGCGCAAGCTCTATATCGACCGCGGCCTGGCCCAAGGCCTCGCGCCGGGCTCGCCGGTCATCACCGAGGGCGGTGTCATCGGCCAGGTGACGCGTGTCTATCCTTTGACCTCGGAAGTGACACTGCTGACCGATCGTGACGCGGCGATCCCGCTGCTCAACACGCGCACACAACTGCGCGCCGCGGCGTTTGGCGGCGTGGCCCAAGGCAGTGCACTCGAGCTGCGCTTCGTCTCGGCCAACACCGACGTGCAGGTTGGCGATGTGCTCCACACGTCAGGCGTCGATGGTATCTACCCGCCGGGGCTGCCGGTGGCCAAGGTCAAGCTGGTGGAAAAACAGGCCGATGGCGGCTTCACGCGCGTCGAGCTGGCGCCGCTGGCGTCGGTCGATCGCGTGCGCCACGTGCTGGTGCTGGAACCGCTGAAGAACCAGTTGCCGCCACCGCCGGTACCCGAACCTGCGTCAGCACCGGTCAAGGGGAAAAAGAAGTGAAGGCTCCTGTGCGACAGCGGGCTGAGCGCGCGGCTGCTCCGGAGCCGGCCCGCATCCCCTCGGGGGATCGTCCAACGTACCCGTTGGACCAGGGGCGCCAATGAGCATCATGCCGCGCGGCGATCAGCTCCTGCTGCCCGCGAATCCCCTCTTCATCGTCATCACGCTGCTGCTGGCGCTGGCCTTCAACATGCTGCCGCTCGGCCGCAGCCCGTGGCTGCCGGACATGCTGGCGCTGACGCTGGCGTTCTGGGTAGTGCACCAACCACGGCGGGTCGGCGTCGGCGTGTCGTTCTTCTTCGGCCTGCTGATGGACGTACACCAGGGCTCGATCCTCGGCCAGCACGCCCTGGCCTACACGCTGCTGGCATTCGTGGCGATCGCGCTGCACCGGCGGCTGCTCTGGTTCCCGGTCTTCCAGCAGGCAGCACAGGTGCTGCCGCTGTTCATCGCCGCGCACCTGGTGTCGCTGGTCGTGCGCATGCTCGCCGGCGACCTGTTCCCGGGCTGGAGCTACTTCATCGCGCCATGCTTCGAAGCGGTACTTTGGCCGGTCGTGTCCTTCATCTTTCTCGCACCACAACGCCGCGCCCCTGATCCCGACGAAAATCGTCCGCTGTGACCGAGCTCAGAGACGTCGAACGCGAACTGGGCGGCTTCCGCGGCCGCTTGGTGGCTGCGGCGTTGTTCGTGCTGATCTGCTTCGGCCTGTTGGCGGCGCGGCTGGTGTTTCTGCAGGTCATCCGCCATGACGATCTGTCGACGCAAGCCGAGAACAACCGCATTGCGGTGGTGCCGGTGGTGCCCAACCGCGGCCTGATCGTCGATCGCAACGGCATCGTGCTGGCCAACAACTACTCGGCCTACACGCTGGAGATCATGCCCTCGCGGCTGGATCAGCCGCTGGACGTGACCATCGACGCGCTGGCAGAGCTGGTCGAGATCACGCCGCGAGACCGCCGCCGCTTCAAGCGCCAGCAAGCCGACAGCAAGAACTTCGAGTCGCTGCCGATCCGCACCAAGCTGACCGACGACGAGGTGGCGCGCTTCATCGCCCAACGCTTCCGCTTCCCCGGTGTCGACGTCAAGGCGCGGTTGTTCCGCAACTACCCGCTCGGTGAGACCGGCGCGCATTTGCTCGGCTACATCGGCCGCATCAACACGGCCGAAAAAGAGACGATCGAGGACTGGGAAGAGGAGCTGAGCGCCAACTACCGGGGCACCGAGTACATCGGCAAGCTCGGCATCGAGCAGCGCTACGAGCAGCAACTGCATGGCGTGACCGGTGTCGAAGAAGTGGAAACCAGCGCCGGTGGCCGCGCGGTGCGAAGACTGGACCACAAGGCGGCGACACCCGGCGACCAGATCTACCTGTCGATCGACATCAAGTTGCAAGCCCTCGTCGAGCAGATGTTCGGCGAACGGCGGGGCGCGCTGGTCGCCATCGATCCGCGCAATGGCGAGGTGCTGGCTTTCGTCAGCAAGCCGTCGTTCGATCCGAACCTGTTCGTCGATGGCATCGACGTCGACAACTGGCGTGAGTTGAACGAGAGCATCGACAAACCGCTCTTGAATCGCGCCCTTCGCGGCACCTATCCGCCAGGCTCAACCTTCAAACCCTTCATGGCGATGGCGGCGCTGACCTCGGGCAAGAGGGCGGCCGGCACAGTGATTCACGACGGCGGCAGCTTCGTCTTCGGCAACCACACCTTCCGCAGCCACGGCGACCATGGCCTGGGCGCGGTGGACATGTACAGGTCGATCGTCAAGTCGAGCAACGTCTATTACTACTCGCTGGCCAACGAGATGGGCGTCGATCTGATGCACGAGCAGTTGTCGCCGATGGGATTCGGCCGCAAGACCGGCATCGATCTCGACGGCGAAGTCACCGGCCTGCTGCCTTCCACGGCGTGGAAGAAGAAGGCCTACAAGAAGCCCGAGCAGCAGCGCTGGTACGCCGGCGAGACGATCTCGCTGGGCATCGGCCAGGGCTACAACAACTTCACGATGCTGCAACTGGCCAGCGCCACGGCCACCATCGTCGCCGGCGGCCAGCGATTCGAGCCGCGCCTGGTGCGAGAGATCGAAGCCGCGGCCACGCGTGCCAAGAGCAGCCCGACAGCGCAGGCGCTGGCGCCGTTGCCGTATGACCCGGAGCATGTGGCGCTGATCAAGCGTGCACTGCACGGCGTGACGCAGGAAGGGACCTCGGTGCGCTCCTTCGCCAGCGCGCCTTACAAGTCCGGCGGCAAGACCGGCACCGCGCAGGCCATCGGCATCAAGGCCAACGAGAAGTACAACGCCAGCAAGATCGATGAATACCAGCGCGACCATTCGCTGTACAACGCCTTCGCGCCGCTCGACGAGCCGACGATCGCCTTGGCGGTGGTCGTCGAGAACGCAGGCTTCGGCTCCGAGGCCGCCGCGCCAATCGCGCGCCGCGTCTTCGACTACTGGATTTCCGGGCTGTGGCCAAGCGAGGAAGACATGGCGGCCACACAGATCGGCAAATCGACCGCGCCGATCGGCAAGCAACGCGACGCAAAGGATGTGTTGTTGCCTGGCCTGCAAGGCGGCGGCTTCGCCCAGTCCGTAACGACAGCGCCAGGGCCGGTGGCCCTGGTCACGAAGCCATGAGCGCCGTTTTTGAGCAGCCTTCGCTGTGGCAACGCATCAAGCCGGTGCTGTTCGGCTTCGACGGCCTGCTGTCGTTTGCGGTGCTGCTGCTCGCCGCCTTCGGCCTGATGACGATGTACTCGGCGGGCTTCGACCATGGCACGCGCTTCGTCGATCACGGCCGCAACATGCTGATCGCGTTTGCGATCCTGTGGTGCGTGTCGCAGGTGCCACCGCAGCGGCTGATGGCACTGGCGGTGCCGATCTACCTGTTCGGCGTGGCGTTGTTGATTGCGACGGCGCTGTTCGGCATCAGCAAGAAGGGCGCGACACGCTGGCTCAACATCGGCGTGACGGTGATCCAGCCGAGCGAAATCCTGAAGCTCGCCACGCCGCTGATGCTGGCCTGGTGGTTCCAGACTTGTGAAGGCCGCATGCGCACGGCCGAGTGGGTGGTGGCCGCGGTGATCCTGCTCATCCCTTTCGGTCTCGTCGCCAAGCAACCCGACCTCGGCACCGCGATCCTGATCCTGTCGGCCGGCCTGTACGTGCTGTTTTTCGCCGGCCTGTCGTGGAAGCTCATCGTGCCGGTGATGCTGGCCGCGGTAGCCGCCATCGTCGCGCTGATCGTCTCCGAACCGACCATCTGCCAGCCCGGTGTGGACTGGCCGCTGCTCAAGTCGTACCAGCAGCAACGCGTCTGCACGCTGCTCGACCCGGCCAAGGATCCGTTGGGCAAGGGCTTCCACATCCTGCAAGGCATGATCGCCATTGGCTCCGGCGGCGTCACCGGCAAGGGCTTCATGCAGGGCACGCAGACGCACCTTGAATTCATTCCCGAGCGCCCCACCGACTTCATCTTCGCCGCGTTCTCCGAAGAGTTTGGCCTGGTCGGCACGATCGGCCTGCTGCTGGCGTTCACCTTCCAGATCTTCCGCGGCCTGTTCATCGCCGCCGAGGCGCCGACCCTGTTCACACGCCTGCTTGCCGGCTCGATCACGCTGTCGATCTTCACCTACGTGTTCGTCAACATGGGCATGGTCAGCGGCATCTTGCCCGTCGTCGGCATCCCGTTGCCGTTCGTGAGTTACGGCGGCACGGCCATGGTGACGATGGGCTTGGCGATCGGCATGTTGATGTCGATCGCTCGCAGCCGCAGGTTGATGCAGTCTTAGGTTGCTGCCGTTGGCAACCGAACCGTGAATCGCGTTCCCGGCGACACCGCTCGTGGATTCGTCGCTTCGATGTCGACCTTGCCGCCATGCCGCTCGGCGATCTCTCGCACGATCGCCAAGCCCAGGCCCGAGCCATCGACATCGGTGCCGAGGGTTCGGTAGAACGGCTGGAAGACGAGTTCGCGCTCGGACTCCGGTATGCCGGGGCCGTTGTCCTCGACCTGCAGCACCGCCACCTGCCCATAGGGATCTGACAGCAACCGAACCGTCACGGTACCGCCGCCCGGCGTGTACTGCACGGCGTTGTCAACCAAATTGCGAATCATCTCGCGCACCAGCACTGCCTCGCCGATGAGACGCGGCGCGGCGGCATCCTTTGCGCCCGGGCCCTCGAAGCCGAGGTCCAGGCCCTTGGCCAGCGCGCGCGGCACGAAGTCGTGCACGACCTCGGTGGCCACGGCCGAGAGGTTGAACGGCGTCACGCGCCGCGCTTCTTTCGCGTCCTCGGCGCGCGCCATGGCGAGCAATTGGTTGACCATGTGTGCGGCCTGCTGCGACGACCGCGCGATCTGGTGCAGCGAACGTTTGACGGCCTTGCCGTCGCCACCTTCGGCTTCGCGCTGCGCCAGCTCGGCCTGCATGCGCAAGCCAGCCAGCGGCGTTTTCAACTGATGCGCGGCGTCGGCCAGGAAGTGTTTCTGCACGCCGATCGACCGGTCCAGGCGCGCCAGCAGGTCATTGATCGCCGCCACCAGCGGACTTACCTCCTCCGGCGCCGCGCTCTCGTCGATCGGTGACAGGTCGCCGATGGCGCGCTGGCGGATGCGGCGCTGCAGATCGTCGAGCGGCCGCAGGCCGCGCGACAGCGCAAACCAGATCAGCACCACCGCCATCGGCAGGATCGCGAACTGCGACAGCATGACGCCGCGCGCGATCTCGGTGGCTAGCTGCGAGCGCTTGTCCAGCGTTTCAGCAACCTGCACCAACGGCGGCGTCAGATCGCCAGCGGTCGGCGTGCCGGCGGGCACCCACAGGTAAGCCACCCGCACCGCACGGCCATCGAGCTCATCGTCGCGCAGCCGCACCTCGCCGTCGGCGATCGGTGGTTCGTCAGGCACCGGCAAGACGCCATCGCCGGCCACGCGTTCGCCGCGCGTGCCCAGAATCTGAAAGTAGAAGTTGTCCGAGGCCTCGCCACGCAGGATCGCGACCGAGACTTCGGGCAGGTTGATCTGTGCGCGCGGCGCCGCGGCCGGCGGCACGATGACCCGCAGCGCCAGCGTGCGCGCCGTTTCTGCCAGTTCGCGGTCGAATGGCCGGTTGGCAATCGCCTGCGCCGACACCCAGATGATGACCACCGACACCGGCCACAGCAGCAGCAGCGGCACCAGCAGCCAATCGAGGATGTCACCGAACAGCGAGCGCTGCGGCCTTGCGGTTGGCGGGCTCTTCTCGGGCACTCAAGTCAGGCCGGAATTTTCTCTAAGCAGTAGCCCAGCCCGCGCACGGTGGCGATTCGGATCGGCCCCTGCTCGATCTTCTTGCGCAGGCGGTGCACATAGACCTCGATGGCGTTGTTGCTGACCTCTTCGCCCCACTCGCACAGGCGCTCGACGAGTTGGTCCTTGCTGACCAGGCGGCCGGCGCGCTGCAGCAACACTTCGAGCAGTGAAATTTCGCGCGCCGACAGATCGATCATCTGCTCGTTGATGTAGCAGACGCGCCCGGTGGCGTCGAAGGTCAGCGGGCCGTGTTTCAGCACGCTGCTGGCCGTGCCCAGGCCGCGCCGCATCAGTGCGCGAACGCGCGCTTCGAGCTCCTGCAGCGAAAACGGCTTGGCCATGTAATCGTCGGCGCCGAGGTCGAGGCCCTTGACGCGCTGATCGACGCTGTCGGCCGCGGTCAGGATCAGCACCGGGGTCGCCGAGCCGCGGGCGCGGAATTTACGCAGCACTTCCAGGCCATGCACCTTGGGCAGCCCCAGATCGAGGATCACCAGGTCGAACTCGTGCGAAGCCAGCGCCGCTTCGGCCTCGCTGCCCGAGGCCACGTGGTCGGCCGCATAGCCGGCGTTACGCAGCGAGCGCAACAGGCCATCGGCCAGGACCTGATCGTCTTCGGCCACGAGCACTCTCATCACGGTCTCCTTCGCTCCCGCGAATTCTAGGGAGCCCCAGTTTTTTCCAGCTTGACGAAAATCAAAGGCTGTACGAATATCCAGCTATCGTGGACAATGCGCCGCACCCCTGAAACCGCCCTCTCACTCACCGGAGACCCCCGCATGGACGCCCCCGTCAAAGCCCTCAACACCGAAAAAGCCAAAGCCCTGCAAGCGGCGCTGGCGCAGATTGAAAAGCAATTCGGCAAGGGCTCGATCATGCGCCTGGGCGACGGCGAGGTGGTTGACGCCATCGAGGCCGTGTCCACCGGCTCGCTCGGCCTGGACATTGCGCTGGGCATCGGCGGCCTGCCGCGCGGCCGCGTGATCGAGATCTACGGCCCGGAATCCAGCGGCAAGACAACGCTGACGCTGCAGGTCATCGCCCAGATGCAGAAGGTGGCCGGCACCTGCGCCTTCATCGACGCCGAGCACGCGCTCGATGCCCAGTACGCGCAAAAGCTCGGCGTCAATCTGCAAGAACTGCTGATCAGCCAGCCCGACACCGGCGAGCAAGCGCTCGAAATCGTCGATGCGCTGGTGCGCTCGGGCTCGATCGACCTGATCGTCATCGACTCGGTGGCCGCGCTCACACCCAAGGCCGAACTCGAAGGCGAGATGGGCGACAGCCTGCCCGGCCTGCAGGCGCGGCTGATGAGCCAGGCCCTGCGCAAGCTCACCGCCAACATCAAGAAGACCAACACCATGGTCATCTTCATCAACCAGATCCGCATGAAGATCGGTGTCATGTTCGGCAACCCCGAAACCACCACCGGCGGCAACGCGCTCAAGTTCTACGCCTCGGTGCGCCTCGATATCCGTCGCACCGGCAGCATCAAGAAGGGTGAAGAGGTCATCGGCAGCGAGACCAAGGTCAAGGTCGTCAAGAACAAGGTCAGCCCGCCGTTCAAGACCGCCGAGTTCGACATCCTCTACGGCGAAGGCATCAGCCGCGAGGGCGAGATCATCGACATGGGTGTCAACGCTCACATCCTCGAAAAGTCCGGCTCCTGGTACGCCTACAACGGCGAGAAGATCGGCCAGGGCAAGGACAACGCGCGCGAGTTCCTGCGTGAGAACGCTAACGTGGCGGTCGAAATCGAGAACAAGGTGCGCGAGTCGATGGGCATCCCGCTGATCGCTGCCGCTGTGGCCGCGGGCGGCAAAGACAAGGCCTGAGGGAGTCCGAGGTGGCGGCCCGGCCGCCCCTGTCGCTGAAAGGCCGCGCGCTGCAATGGTTGTCGCAGCGCGAGCACAGCCGTATCGAGCTGCGGCGTAAGCTGATGCGCGCCGCGCGGCTGCGCGATGAAGCGGCGGCGGAGGAAATCAAGGCGCAAGATCGCACCACCGAGATTGACGCCCTGCTCGACTGGCTGGCTGAAAACAACTACCTGAGCGAAGCGCGCTTCGTCGAGTCGCGCGTCCACGCCCGCGCGGCCCGCTTCGGCCAGCGTCGCATCGCCCACGAGCTGAATCAGCACGGCACGTCACTCGACGCCGACACGGCAGCACGCCTTCGCGCCAGCGAGTTCTCTCGAGCCCAGGCCTTGTGGGCACGCCGTTTCGGCGCCGAGCCGGCCGCGGATGCCGCGCTGCGCGCCAAGCAAATGCGCTTTCTGGCCGGCCGCGGCTTTGCGAGCGATGTGATTCGCCGCGTCGTCAAAGGTTGCGACGAAGACTGAGCGCGTCAGTCTTGGTGCAGCGCACCATGCTAAATTCACCGCGCCCCAAAACCGCCTGACCCCGCGGCGCTCCTCTTGCCCCGCCACACCCCATGAAGATCCACGAATACCAAGGCAAGGAAGTCCTGCGCCAGTTCGGCGTGCCCGTGCCGCGCGGCTACCCCGCCTTCTCGGTCCGCGAGGCCAACGAAGCCGCGCAAAAGCTCGGCGGCAGTGTCTGGGTTGTCAAGGCCCAGATCCATGCCGGCGGCCGTGGCAAGGGCGGCGGCGTCAAGCTCGCACGCTCGATGGCTGAGGTCGAAAAGCTCTCCGGCGAGATCCTCGGCATGCAGTTGAAGACGCACCAGACCGGCCCCGTCGGCCAGAAGGTGCGCCGCCTGCTGATCGAAGAGGGCGCCGACATCAAGAAGGAATACTACGTCGCCGCGCTGACCGATCGCGCGACGCAAAAGGTGGCGATGATGGCCAGCTCCGAAGGCGGCATGGACATCGAGGAGGTGGCACACGCCACGCCCGAGAAGATCATCAAGGTCTTCGTCGACCCGGCCGCGGGCCTGACCGACGCGCAGGCGACCGAGCTCGCGCAAGGCATCGGCGTGCCAGCCGCTTCACAAGGGCAGGCCGTCGACGTGCTGAAAAAGCTCTACGCCTGCTACATGGGCACCGACGCCAGCCTGGCCGAGATCAACCCGTTGATCCTGGAAGGCAACGGCAACATCAAGGCCCTCGACGCCAAGTTCACCTTCGACTCGAACGCCCTCTTCCGCCACCCCGAGATCGTGGCTTACCGCGACCTCGACGAAGAAGACCCAGCCGAAGTCGAGGCCAGCAAGTTCGATTTGAGCTACATCAGCCTTGACGGCAACATCGGCTGCCTCGTCAACGGTGCCGGCCTGGCGATGGCGACGATGGACACGATCAAGCTCTTCGGCGGCGAGCCGGCGAACTTTCTCGACGTCGGCGGCGGTGCCACGGCCGAGAAGGTCACCGAGGCTTTCAAGATCATGCTCAAGAACAAGAACGTCAAGGGCATCCTGGTCAACATCTTCGGCGGCATCATGAAGTGCGACACCATCGCCGAAGGCGTGATCGCGGCGTGCAAGGCGGTCAACCTCTCGGTGCCGCTG
>JANOEG010000269.1:0-6198 GCA_031413095.1 Burkholderiales bacterium
CATCCAGCCCGGCGGCAAGGGCTCCAACGCCGCGATCGCCTGCGCGCGCCAGGGTGCAGCCACCGCCGTGGTTGCGCGCATCGGCGACGACGACTTCGGCCGCATGGCGCTGGCGCTGTGGGCACGCGAGGGCATCGACGCCTCGGCCGTGGAGATCGCACCCGGGGAGCGCAGCGGCGTGGCGCAGATCTGGGTCTACGACGACGGCGACAACAGCATTGCCGTGGCGCCCGGCGCCGGCGCGGCGCTGGACGCGCGCCAGGTGCACACTGCAGCAGCGCTGTTGCGCGGCGCCAAGGTGGTGATGGCCTCGTGCGAAGTGCCGTTCGAAGCGACGCAGGCCGCGTTCGAGATCGCCCGCGAGGGCGGCGCGATCACGCTGCTCAATCCGGCGCCGGCGCGGCCCTTGCCCGACGCCCTGCTGCAGATCACGGACCTGCTGACGCCGAACGAGGCCGAACTTCAGGCGCTGGCTGGCGTGGCCGACACCGACATCGCCGCGCAAGCGCTGCTCGCACGCGGAGCGCGCGCCGTGATCGCCACGCTCGGCGCACGCGGCTGCGCGCTGTTCCGGCGTGACACTGCACCGTTGTTGCTGCCGGGGCACGCGATGCAGGTGGCCGACACCATCGGCGCCGGCGACACCTTCAACGGCGCGCTCGCCGCCGGCCTGGCGCGCGGCGAACCGCTGGAGCGTGCCGCGCGCTGGGCCAACGCCGCGGCCGCGTTGGCCGTGACCGGCCACGGCGCGATCGCGGGCATGCCGACGCAGGTGGCGGTGGCGGCCCTGCTGAAGGTGTAGTCTTGCGGTCCCGCAACGACGAAAGGAGGTGATCGATGTCTACGAACTTCAGGTCCGGGACGGATCATCGCCAAGCCATTGGGACCGATCCCCACGTTCTATAACCTTCGAGGCCGGACCTGCAGACGCCCCTGTGACCCAGGGGCGTCTGTTTTTGTGGGCCCTGCTGCGCTGGCAAACGGATGATCTGTGGCGGGTTCAGCAGATGCGGCAGTTGAAGTGCCCACGAAATTGCCTGTATGCAGATCCAGTCTTTTGCGCTAACCTTAGTCCAACAATTCATAAGCGCCGCGAGCGAGTGCCATGACAAAGACGACGCCTGCTCTCTGTGTCGCCGACGACTTCACGACCTTCGTTCGGGACCGCAAGTTCAAGACCATCTTGGCTGACCCGCCGTGGCAGTTCCAGAACCGCACTGGCAAGATCGCGCCGGAGCACAAGCGGCTGGCCCGCTACGGTACGCTGACGCTGGACGACATCAAGGCCCTCCCTGTCGGCGACGCTGCGCAGGAGACGGCCCACTTGTACCTGTGGGTGCCCAATGCGCTATTGCCCGAAGGTCTGGCTGTGATGCAGGCTTGGGGCTTCAACTACAAGTCCAACATCGTCTGGCAGAAGGTGCGCAAGGACGGCGGTCCGGACGGGCGCGGCGTAGGCTTCTACTTCCGCAACGTGACCGAGCTGCTGCTGTTCGGCGTGCGCGGCAAGAACGCTCGCACACTGCAGCCGGGACGCACCCAGGTCAACATCATGTCCACGCGCAAGCGCGAGCACTCACGCAAGCCGGACGAGCAATACGAGCTTATCCAAAGCTGCAGTCCTGGCCCGTATCTAGAGCTGTTCGCACGGGGCGTGCGTCCTGACTGGACTATTTGGGGTAACCAAGCTGATGAAGGCTACGTCCCCTCGTGGCCGACGTATGCGCACCACTCGCAGCGTCACCTTGAAGTGGCTACGGTGGAGTAGCGTCTTCGTCCAGCGCGTCAACAGCGGCAGCGTCGAAGCGGATCATTGACGCTGGAAGACCGATCAGCACGAGCGGGCAGGGGTTGCCAACCCCGCGCTGAATGCGGTGCTGTAGCTTGGCCCAATGCGTCGTGGCCTGGCCGTACTTGTTGGACACAAAGTTGTCAGTCCACGCCTCAGGGAAGGGCATCGGCTCAGTCCTGCGCTGGACGCGCTTGAGTACATTCGCCTTCTGCTTCGGGGTCGGCACGTAACCGTTGGCAGCAAGGTCATCGAAGCTGGCGATCTTCCGATCGTCAGCGAACTTACGAACTGCGTCCCATAGGCTGTCCTGCAGCGAAGAACCGCGAGTCACGAGGACGCCGACGCTGATCGCGCCTTCAGCATGCAGCCGCTTGAAGTTCTCAAGGTCGCGGTCGAAGAAAGGGTCTTTGTTGTTCCACTCGATTTCCATGGCCACAACACCCACGCCCTTAAAGCGACGGACGTGATCGACTTCGTGCGACGTTGACTCCATCGGCACCCCGTCCACGGTCTTCGCAATCACGAACTCGTGCTTCTTCCAATTCAAACCGGCCAAGGTCTTGCGCAGACGCTGCGTGAACTTCGTTTCCCCGCCGCCACTGCCGATGATCTCGGTGATGGGCAGTTCGAGGTTGGACAGAGCTTCCTCCAACTCGCCGATTGCCTCAGGGAAGTCTTGAACAAGGATGCCTGCTGCGTGAGACACGAAGACGACATCGAATCCCTTGTTCTTCAAGGAACGGAAGGGGGTTTTGCGTGCAGCCGCCATCGGCGAGCATGATATGCGGCCGAAGTGCAATCAGATCAAGATGGCTGCGATCGCTAAGGCCAGTTCGCACAGCGGTTGCGCTGCCGATCGCCCGCAACCGGGTGAGCGCCACTCCTCACGCGTTGAGGTAATCCGCCCGCGACGCCAACCACCGCTCCACCTGCGCCACCGCGGCCTGCGGTTGTACCTTCAACACCCGCTCCGCCGCCGCGCGCGCTCTCTCGATCAGCCCCGTGTCCTGCAGGTCCGCGAAGCGCAGCAGCGCATCGCCGCTCTGCCGTGCCCCCATGAACTCGCCCGGCCCGCGGATGGCGAGGTCGCGCCGCGCGATCTCGAAGCCGTCGCTGGTTTCGCTCATCGCGCGCAGGCGCTCCTTCGCCGTCGGCGACAGCGGCGGCGTGTAGAGCAGCACGCAGACGCTGGCCACGGCGCCGCGGCCGACGCGGCCGCGCAGCTGGTGCAGTTGCGCCAGGCCGAAGCGCTC
The DNA here is from genome assembly GCA_031413095.1 of Burkholderiales bacterium. Taxonomy (GTDB): domain Bacteria; phylum Pseudomonadota; class Gammaproteobacteria; order Burkholderiales; family Burkholderiaceae_C; genus CADEEN01. Next base: position 3,046 of record JANOEG010000269.1, read on the forward strand.
GGCGTGCTCCACCACCATCAGGCTGGCGTTGGGCACGTCCACACCGACCTCGATCACGGTGGTGGCCACCAGCAGCGGCATCGTGCCGTCGGTGAACAGCGACATCACGGCCGCCTTCTCGGCGCCGTTCATGCGCCCGTGCAGCAGGCCGACCATGTGGCCGGGCAGGGCGGCGCTGAGCTCCTCATGGGTGGCGGTGGCGTCGCGCAGTTCGAGCGCCTCGCTCTCTTCCACCAGCGGGCACACCCAGTACACCTGCTTGCCCTCTCCCACCTCGTCGCGGATGCGCGCGATCACGGCGTCGCGCTTGTCTTCGGCGAAGAGTTTGGTCACCACCGGCGTGCGCCCGGGCGGCAGCTCGTCGATGGTGCTGACCGCGAGGTCGGCGTAGTAGGTCATCGCCAGCGTGCGCGGGATCGGCGTGGCGCTCATCATCAGCAGGTGCGGTTCGACCGCTTGTTGTTCGAGCTTGTCGCGCAAGGCCAAGCGCTGCGCGACGCCGAAGCGATGCTGTTCATCGACGATCGCGAGACCCAGCTTCGCGAACACAACGTCGTCCTGGATCACCGCATGCGTGCCGATCACCAGGCCGGCCGCGCCCGACTCGACGGCTGCGAGTTGCTGCTTGCGGCCTTTGCCTTTTCGGCTGCCGGTCAGCCACGCCACCTGCACGCCGAGCGGTTCGAGCCATTGCACGAGCTTCTTGAAATGCTGCTCGGCGAGGATCTCGGTGGGCGCCATCAGTGCGCATTGCCAGCCGGCATCGATGGCGATGGTGGCGGCGAGCGCGGCGACGATGGTCTTGCCCGACCCGACGTCGCCTTGCAGCAGACGGTGCATCGGGGTGCCGTCTGCCAGATCGGCCGCGATCTCTTCGGCGACGCGGCGTTGCGCGGCGGTCAGCGCGAACGGCAGGGCGGCGAGCAGCTTCACGTGCAAGCCATCGGGCGGCGCGCGCAATGCAGGCGCTTTCAACTTTGCTCGTTCGCGTTGCGCGGTCAATTGCGACAACTGCTGTGCCAGCAGTTCGTCGAACTTCAGGCGCTGCCACGCCGGGTGGCTGCGGTCGTCGAGTGTCGCCAGCGCCGTGCCGGACGGCGGCTGGTGCAGGAACAACACGGCTTCGCGCAATGTGGGCAGCCCCGCGGGCAAGGTTTCCTCGGGCAAGACCTCCTGCAGCGGTGCGCGTTGCAGCGCCGACGCGATTACCTTGCGCAGATAGGCCTGCGGCAGTTGCGCGCTCGTCGGATAGACAGGGGTCAGCGCGGTTGGCAACGGTGTGCCCGCGGCCTTCACCGTGGGGTGCACCATCTCGCGGCCCAGAAAACCGCCGCGCAACTCGCCACGCACGCGCACACGCTGCCCCACTGCGAGCTGCTTTTGCTGTGAGGGGTAGAAGTTCAGGAAGCGCAGCACCAGCGATTCGCCGTCGTCATCGGTCAGCCGCGCGACGAGCTGGCGGCGTGGCCGGAATTCGACGCGACAGTCGGCAACCGTTGCTTCGACCTGTAGCGTCGCGCCCTCGCGCGCGTTGGCCAAACGGTCCAGCCGCGTCTCGTCTTCATAGCGCAGCGGCACGTGCAGCGCCAAATCGATGTCGCGTGTCAGCCCGAGCCTGGCCATCGCGCGTTGGGGGGCCGACATCTCCGTTGCCATGCGATTCATTGTCGCTTCGATAATCCACCCATGAGCCTGTCCTCGCTGCGCCTTGCCGTTCTCGCCCTGTGCATCGCCGGCAGCGCTCATGCCGGCGCGCTCGACGTGCCCAACCTCGACAAGGCGCTGAACTACCGACCCAAGCTGCCGCTGATGGTGCTGACGTCCGACGGCGTCGAGATCGCGGCCTTCGGCGCCGAGCGCCGCCAGTTCGTGCCGATCGGGCGCATCCCCAAGCGCATGCAGGAGGCGGTGATCGCGGTCGAGGACGCGCGTTTTCGCGAGCACAACGGCGTCGATCCGAAAGGCATGGCGCGCGCCGCCGTCGCGCTGCTGACCGGCGGCATGCGCCAGGGCGCGTCGACGATCACGCAGCAGGTGGCGCGCGTGTTCTTCCTCGAACAGAAGTTCACCCCCGAGCGCAAGTCGCAGGAGATCCTGATCGCGCTCGAACTCGAGAAGAAGCTGTCCAAGGACAAGATTCTCGAGCTCTACATGAACGAGATCTTTCTCGGCCAGCGCGCGTATGGATTCGCCGCGGCGTCGCAGACCTACTTCGGCAAGCCAATGGACAAGCTGTCGATCGCCGAGACAGCGATGCTCGCCGGTCTGCCGCAGAACCCGCACTATGCCAACCCGATCAAAAGCTTCGAGCGGGCGACCCAACGCCAGCGCATCGTGCTGGAGCGCATGCGCGTCACCGGCGTCATCACCGAGGCGCAACACAACGCCGCGCGCGCCGAAAAGCTGGTCATCAAGCCACCAGGGCAGGGCGTGCTGCATGCTGGGCATGTGGCCGAGATGGCGCGGCTGGCGGTGGTCGAACGCTTTGGCAACGACGCCTACACGAGCGGCATCAAGGTCACGACCTCGCTGCGCGCGGCGGACCAGCGCGCCGCCTGGAATGCCGTGCGGCGCGGCGTGCTCGAGCACGACCGCAAGGGGTCGTGGCGTGGGGTCGAGGATGTCGAGTCACTGCCGGCCGGCGACGGCCCTGAGCTTGAAGCCGCCGTCGGCCGCGCGCTCAAGGAGCATCGCGACGACGAGATGCTGCGCGCCGCGATCGTGCTGGTGGCCACGCCCAAGGAAGTGCGCGTGCAGCTCGCCACCGGCGAGCGCGTCGTCATCAGCGGCGAGGGCTTGCGCTGGGCGCAGGCCGGGCTGTCGCCGAAAGCCAAGTCGCCGCTGGCCATCAAGCGCGGTGCGGTCGTTCGCCTCACGCAGCAAGGCAAGGCCTGGTCGATTTCGCAGTGGCCGCAGGCCGAAGCCGGCTTCGTCGCGCTCGATCCCTCCAGCGGCCACGTGCGCGCGCTCGTCGGCGCCTTCGACTTCAACCGCCAGCCGTTCAATCACGTGACGCAGGCTTGGCGGCAGCCGGGCTCTGCGATCAAGCCGCTGCTGTATTCGGCGGCGCTCGAACAGGGCGTGATGCCGGGCACGGTGATCGACGATGCGCCCCTGACGTTGCCGAGTGGGGCCGCCAACGGCTGGTCGCCG